>JBQCEW010000192.1:0-2506 GCA_051959815.1 Solirubrobacterales bacterium | reverse complement strand
GAGACCCCTTCCCCGGGCTCCCCAGCGCTCCGTCTCTGCTGGGCAGTGTTGGCCGTTGCGTTTACCGCGGGCGCCGTCTATTCCAGCTTCCTGGCATTGCGGGACGCACCGGTGGGGCCGCCAGGGCACGGTGCCGAGCTGAGGGCGTTCCTGCCGGAGGTCGAAGGGCAGCGGGTCCTCTACGCGGGGCAGGACCGCTACGCGGCCTATGAGCTGCTGGGGGCCGACACGCACGTGCCGCTGGTCGAGTTCCCCGACCCCGAAGTCGCGCCCAACCCGGAGAAGCCGTTCGACACCGGCGACGCCTACAGCCCGATCGACTTCGACTCCTTCTCCCGCGGCACGCTCGACCGCTTCCCCTACGTGATCACCAGCCGCGCCGCCTGGACCAGCCAGGCCCCGCCCAACTTCAAGCGCGTCGCCGTCACCCCCTCCTTCGTGCTCTGGAAGCGGACCGGGAAGACGCCGGAAGACCGCCACGTCCTGCTCGAGGGCACCGAGGCCGGCGCCCACGCCGGCTGCGCCTCGCCCGAGATCCGCATTCTCTTCGGCAACAAAGGCCGGGCCGGGCTCTTCCCGGATGCCGTGATCGGCCAGAAAGACGACTGGGACGAGGGCAGCGTCCTCGGCACCGGCTCGCAGACCTCGCAGTCGCTGAGCCTGCCGCCGGGTGCCTGGAACCTCTCGCTGCAGTACTTCTCCCCCTTCGACCTGACGCTCTCGGCCCCCGGCTTCAGCGAACACCTGAAGGCCGCCCTCGACGGGCAGCGCCCGAACACGATCAGCCTCGGCAACAACGGCCAGTACTGGCCCGCCGGCCGCTACGAGAGCAAGGGCGGGACGACCCGCTTCACGATCACCACCGCCGATGCGAGCTGGCTGCAGAGCCTCAGCGGCTACGACGGCAAGGCCTATATCGGCAACCTCGTCGCGGTCCCGGCCAGACCGCACCGGATTGTGCCTCTCAGTCGAGCCTGCAATAGCTGGGTCGACTGGTACGAAGCCGAAGAAGCGCCGTAGTCAGGCGGCGGACTTCGCCGCCATCCGCTCCGGCGTCACCCGCACCACGTCCCAGACCAGGCCGGCCTTCTCGAGGCCGTTGATGACCAGGGCGGAGACGTCGACCTGCCACCAGCGCAGGCCGTGGGTGGCGGAGGTCGGGAAGGCGTGGTGGCTGTTGTGGTAGGCCTCGCCCAGGGTCGGGATCGCGATCAGGGCCAGGTTGCGCGAGTGGTCGGTGGTCTCGAATTCGCGCCGGCCGAAGGTGTGGCAGAGCGAGTTGATGCTGTAGGTGAAGTGGTGCAGGACGAAGACCCGTACCAGGCCGCCCCAGAGCAGGCCGGTGACGCCGGCGAAGACGGTGCCGCCGATGATCCAGCCCGCGGCGAAGGGAAGCAGCAGGCCGAGGATCGCCCAATAGATGAAGGTACGGTCGACCCAGCTGATCACCGGGTCTTTGATCAGGTCCGGCGCGAAGCGTTCCTTGTTGCCGCGCTGGGTGTGGATGAAGAGCCAGCCCATGTGGGCGTGGAAGAGGCCCTGCATCGCTCCCTTCCAGCCCCCGCCGTGGTCGACGTGGGGGCTGTGGGGGTCGCCGTGCTGGTCGGAGAAGGTGTGGTGCTTGCGGTGGTCGGCGACCCAGGAGATCACCGGCCCCTCGATTGCCGCCGAGCCGAGGATGCCGAGCAGGCCGCGCAGCCACTTGTGAGTCTTGAAGGCGCGGTGGGTGAGGTGGCGGTGGAAACCGACGGTGATGCCGAGCCCCGTGAAGAAGTACATGCCGACGAAGAGGAAGACGTCGCTCCAGTGCAGAGCGCTGCCCCACACCTGCCAGCCGGCGAGGCCGAGGGCGATGAAGGGAATAAGCGTCACCAGGCCGGTGATGATCCGGTCCCGGGTCTCGTTCTCAACAGGCTGGATGTCCGATGGGAGTGGTCCGACGGTCGTCATGGCGGGCGATCATACGCATAGAAGCTGAGGGTTTCCTGAAATCTTTCGGTCGGCGAGCCAGCCGATCGAAAGCTTGTTGAGAGCTTGTAGGGTGCCCCGACCATGCCGCTCGCAAACACCACGCCGCTGCGCCGGGAGATCGAAACCCGCCTCCCCGAGCGCCCCTTCACGATCGAGTTCTGGGACGGGAGCCGCGTCCCCTCCACCGCCGAGGACGGCCCCGTCTTCAGCGTCCGCTCGCCGAAGGCGCTGGCGCACGCGCTGCGGGCGCCCGGGCAGCTTGGCCTCGGCCGCGCCTACGTCAGCGGCGAGATCGAGGTCGACGACATCGACAAGGTGATCCGCGTGCTCGGCGACTGGCAGCCGCCGTCGCTGGACGGCGCGGACAAGCGGGCGCTGCTGCTGGGCGGCGCGCGGGCGATGGGGCTGACGCTTCCCCCGCCGCGACCCGCCTCCGAGCTGCGCCCGCGCGGCCGCCGCCACAGCAAGGAGCGCGACGCCCGCGCCGTCCGCCACCACTACGACGTCTCCAACGAGTTCTTCGAGCTCTTCCTCG
>JBQCEW010000191.1:0-3136 GCA_051959815.1 Solirubrobacterales bacterium | reverse complement strand
CCTGCACCAGCCAGCGTTCGAGCTCGGCGACGTAGCCGCGGCCGCCCGTCGGCAGCGTGTCGCGGCCGTCGGTGAAGGCGTGGAAGACGACGTCGGGGACGCCCTCCTGCGAGGCGAGCTCGATGCAGGCCTCGATGTGCTCCCAGCCGGAGTGGACGCCGCCGTCGGAGACGAGGCCGAGCAGGTGCAGGCGACCGCGGGGGCTCCGGCGGGCGCGCTCACAGGCGGCGAGCAGCACCTCGTTGTCGAAGAAGCTGCCGTCGGCGACGGCGTCGTCGATCCGGGCCAGGTCCTGCTTGACGATCGCGCCGGCGCCGAGGTTGAGGTGACCGACCTCGGAGTTCCCCATCTGCCCCTCGGGCAGGCCAACGTCGGGACCTTGGGCGGAGAGCTGGGTGTGGGGGAACTCGCTCCAGAGGCGGTCGAAGACCGGCGTCTCGGCGAGCGAGATCGCGTTGCCCGGACCCGGCTCGGCCAGCCCCCAGCCGTCGAGGATGATCAGCGCCAGCGAGGGAACGGGCTCGGGCATTCGCTCAGCCCGCCGCCTCGACGATCGCGGCGAAGTCGTTGGCGTCAAGGCTCGCTCCACCGACGAGGGCGCCGTCGACATCTGGCAGTGAGAGCAACTCGGCAGCGTTGGCGGGCTTGACCGAGCCGCCGTAGAGGATCCGCACCTCTTGCGCCGCGGCGCCGCGCATCTTCAAGACGTCGCGGATGAAGGCGCAGACCTCCTGCGCCTGCTCGGGCGTCGCGGTGCGGCCGGTGCCGATCGCCCAGATCGGCTCGTAGGCGATCACGACCTTCGGGATCTCTCCCGAGTCGACGTTGGCGAGGTCGGCCTGCAGCTGGCGCTCCAGCACCGTCTCGGTCTCCCCCGCGTCGCGAGCCTCCTCGCTCTCGCCGACGCAGAGGATCGGCTCGAGATCCGCCGCCAGCGCCGCCGGCACTTTGCGCGCCAGCGCCTCGTCGGTCTCGTTGAAGTACTGGCGGCGCTCGGAGTGGCCGAGGACGACGGCCTCGACGTCGAGCTCGACCAGCATCTGGGCCGAGACCTCGCCGGTGAAGGCACCCGAGGCCTCCTCGTGCATGTTCTGGGCGGCGACCTTGACGGCGGTGCCGTAGCGCCGCTCGACCACCGCGGTCAGCGCGGTGAAGGGCGCGCAGATGACGACGTCGCTTTGCGTCGCCGCGATCCTTGGCAGCAGCGCGTCGACGAACTCGGCCGCCTCGGCCACGGTCTTGTGCATCTTCCAGTTGGCGGCGATGTATGGCGTGCGCTCAGGCATCGTCTCCCTCCTCGGCGTCGAGCAGGGCCTCTACGCCCGGCAGTTTCTTTCCCTCCAGCAGCTCCAGCGAGGCCCCGCCCCCGGTCGAGACCCAGTCGACCTTGTCCTCCAGGCCGAACTGGTTCAGCGCCGCGACCGAGTCGCCGCCGCCGACCACGGTGGTCCCGGGCGCCGCCGCGACCGCTTCGGCGACGGCGCGGGTGCCACCGGCGAAGGGCTCCATCTCGAAGGCGCCCATCGGCCCGTTCCAGAGCACGGTCCCTGCCGCTGCGATCGCCTCGCCATAGGCCTCCGCCGTGCGCGGGCCGACGTCGAGGCCCATCCAGCCGTCGGGCACCTCCACCCCGTCGCTCTCCTTGCGCTCGGTGTCGGCTTTGAACTCGCGACCGAGGACGAGGTCGACCGGCAGCGAGAGCTCACAGTCGGACTGCTCGGCCCGCTCCAGCGCCTCTTTCGCCTGCTCCTCCCCCTCGGCGAGCGAATTCCCAGTCGGGATGCCCTGCGCCTTGAAGAAACCGAAACACATCGCGCCGCCGATCAGGATCTGGTCGGCGACTTCGAGGAAGCGGTCGATCACCCCGACCTTGTCGGAGACCTTGGCGCCGCCGAGGACGACGACCAGCGGCCGCTTGGGCGACTCGACCACCTTCGTCAGTTCGCTCACCTCGCGCTCCAGCAACAGGCCGGCGTAAGCGGGCAGATAGTCGGCTACGCCCGCCGTGCTGGCGTGCGCCCGGTGCGCAGCGCCGAAGGCGTCTTTGACGTAGACGTCGCCGAGCTGAGCCAGGTTTTCGGCCAGCTTCGGGTCGTTCTTCGTCTCGCCCGGCTCGAAGCGGATGTTCTCCAGCAGCAGCACGTCGCCGGGGCCGAGCGCGCGGCAGGTGAGGTCGACGTCGCCCTCGATCACGCCCTTGGCCAGCTTCACCTCGGTCCCCAGCAGCTCCCCCAGCCGTTTCGCCACGGGCGCCATCGAGAGCGCCGGATCGCGTTCGCCCTTCGGCCGGCCGAGGTGCGACATCAGGATCAGCGCCGCGCCGCGCTCGCGCAGCAGTTCGATCGTCGGCAGGGCCGCGCGGATGCGGGTGTCGTCGGCGACGACCCGCTCCCCGCCCTCGTCCTTGAGGGGGACGTTGAAGTCCACCCGGACGAGGACGCGGCGCCCCTTCACCGGGGCGTCGCGGACGCTTGCCTTGTCGAATGACATCAACGGTGGTGAGGCAGAGGCCTCAGGAGGGCAGGACCTTGCCGGCCAGCTCGACGCAGCGGTTGGAGTAGCCCCACTCGTTGTCGTACCAGCTAACCGCCTTCACCAGCTTGCCTTCGCCGATCACCATCGTCTGGGCGGCGTCGAAGATCGACGAGTGCGGGTCGCCGGCGATGTCGGTGGAGACGATCGGATCCTCGGTGTAGGAGAGGATCCCCTTCAGCGGGCCTTCCGCCGCCTCCTTGACGGCGGCGTTGACCTCCTCGGGGTTGACCGCTTTGGCCGAGTCGAAGGTGAGGTCGACGACCGAGCCGGTCGGGACCGGCGCCCGCATCGCGAACCCGTTCAGCTTGCCGTTCAGCTCCGGCAGGACCAGGCCGACCGCCTTGGCGGCGCCGGTCGTGGTCGGGATCAGGTTCAGGGCCGCGGCGCGCGCCCGGCGCAGATCCTTGTGCGGCATGTCCTGCAGGCGCTGGTCGGCAGTGTAGGCGTGGATCGTCGTCATCAGGCCCTGTTCGATCCCGAAGGCCTCGTGCAGGACTTTGGCCAGCGGCGCCAGGCAGTTGGTCGTGCAGGAGGCGTTGGAGATGACGTCGTGCTGCTCGGAGTCGTAGTCGGAGTCGAAGTTGACGCCGAGGGCGACGGT
>JBQCEW010000190.1:0-3593 GCA_051959815.1 Solirubrobacterales bacterium | reverse complement strand
CCCGTTGTCGCTGAGGACGCTGTCGACTTCCGGCCGCACCACAGTTTCGTAGACGACGTCGCTGGCCAGCAGCTTCTGCATCTGCCGGGCGATCCCGGCGATCGCCTTCTCGGAACCGGCTTCGCCCAGCGCCGTGCTCATCTTTTCGGCGATCTGGTCCATCGCACCCCCGCGCAGCTCGTAGACCAGTTCGAGGTTGCCCTGCGCCCGCTTCATGTCGCCCGGCGCTCCCAGGTCTTCGACCCGCGAGCGGTAGCTGTCCATCGCGCTGCGGTCGGCTTCGACCTCGGCGACGAACTCGGTCACCGAAAGGTTGCCCGGGTCTTCGAGTTTGCCGAAGAAGCGCTTGCTCGTCTGTTCGGTCCCTTCGACGATCTCGCCCGCCTTGCGCGCGTAATCGCTCAGTTCGGACTGGGCGCGGGCGTCGAGGCAGCCCTTGATCCCGAGCACGATCAGGATCAGCAGCAGCAGGCCGCCGCCGAGGGCGAGCGCGCGCCGCAGCATGATCTGCTGGCGTTCGGGACGGCGCCGGGGGCGCTGCCGTCGGGGGGCACGGCGTGAGGCGAAGTCCTCCACGAGGCCGGAAGTATGACTTCTGCCGTGGCTGGCGCGCCAGGAGCCCCCGCAAACGGTGGGGTTTTCCCATGCAGCGCGGAGGAGAGAGGCCCGTTAGAGCGAAGTTCCTAAGCGATGGTCGGCACGCTCGTGCTCAACCGCTTCCTGATCGAGCGCCGCCTTGGCAGCGGCGGCTTCGGCGTCGTCTACGAGGCCTGGGACGGCCGGCTCGAGCGTCCGGTCGCGGTCAAGGCGATCGAGCAGCGGGGGGAGGCGGGACGCCGCGTGCTGCGCGAGGCGCAGGCCGCCGCCCGGCTCAACCATCCCGGCATCGTCACCCTCTACGAGCTGGGCGAGGAGGACGGCAACGCGCTCCTCGTCACCGAGCTGGTCGAGGGCTCTACGCTCGCCCGCCTCGCCGCCAACGACGAGCTCTCCGACCGCGAGATCGGCGAGATCGGCGCCGACCTCTGCGAGGCGCTCGACCACGCCCACTCGCGCGGCGTCGTCCACCGCGACATCAAGCCGCAGAACGTGCAGGTGCTGGAGGACTCCGAGCCGCGGGCGAAGCTGATGGACTTCGGCGTCGCCCACCTCGCCGACGACGCCCCCCTGACCGTGGCCGGCGACGTCGTCGGCACCCTCGCCTACATGTCCCCCGAGCAGGCCGAGGGGAAGCAGGCCGGCCCCGAGGCCGACGTCTACTCGCTCGCCCTCACCCTCTACGAGTGCTGGAGCGGCGAGAACCCCAACCGCCGCGCCACCCCCGCCGCCACGGCGCGCGCGATCGGCACCCGCGCCCGACGCCTGCGCCGCCTCCGCCCAGACCTGCCGCGCGAGCTGACCGACACGATCGACGCCTGCCTCTCGCCCCGCCCCAACCACCGCCCCTCGCTGGAGGAGCTGGGGACCGTGATCGAGGACTCGCTCGACGAGCTCGCCGATCACCTGCCGGCGACCCGCGGCCACCTCGCCACCCGCCTCAGCGCGCTTGTCGCGGCGGTGACGCTCGGCGGCTTCCTCGCCCTCCACGGAGCGGCGCTCCCTTAGCTGCCGCACAGGCTCGATCCCTAGGATTTCGCCATCGGCGTTCTACGTTCTCTGGAGTCGCGGATCGAAGGCCTCGTCGAGGGGGTGTTCAGCCGTGCCTTCAGCTCCGAGGTGCAGCCGGTCGAACTGGCGCGCAAACTCGCCAAGGAAATGGACGCGCACAAGACCGCCTCGGTCCAGCGCGTCTACGTCCCTAACGAGTACACGGTCTTCCTCTCGCGCCAGGACCGCAGCAAGCTCGAAGGCTACGAGCGCTCGCTCGAGCAGGAGCTCTCCGGCTACCTGCTGGAGCACGCGCGGCGGCGCAGTTACGACCTGCTGACCCGGCCGCAGGTCGACTTCGAGACCGACAACCGGCTGCGGCTGGGCGAGTTCGGGATCCAGGCGCGGCTGGTGAAGCCGCCCGCGCACGAGGGGGCGGCGCCCGAACAGGGCGAAGAAGGCCACACGATGGTCTACTCGGCCGTGCGCGAGCGCGACCGCAGCCGGCCGAAACGGCCGGAGCAGGCGGTGGGGGCGCTGGTCTCCACCCGCGCCGTCGTCACGCTGGCGGACCGCCGCTACGTCCTCGACGGGCCGCGGGCGACGATCGGGCGCTCGAAGTCGGCCGAGTGCGTCCTCTCCGACCCCAACGTCAGCCGCCGCCACGCCGAGCTGCGCCGCGACGAGAGCGGCGACTGGCAGATCGCCGACCTCGGCTCCACCAACGGGATCAAGGTCAACGGCCGCCGCGTCCCCTCGACCCGGCTCAGCCCCGGCGACCAGGTCACCCTCGGCACCACCACGTTCACCTTCGACATCGAGCAGTAGCGGCGGCTGCCGCCGTCATTAAGGTGCTGGACGCGTGGAATACGACCCCGTAAGCGTGGCCCTCAAATTCGGCTTCCTGGCCGTCCTCTACCTCTTCGTGCTCGTGATCGCGCGCAGCGCCCTCAAGGACCTGCGCCGGACCGTCGCGCCGGCTCCCGACGCGAGCGGCTTCCACGCCGGGCCGGCCTTCGCCGAGGCGCCCCGCGGCCCCGACGGCTGGCTCGTCGTCGAGCGCGGCGGCGGCCTCGAGCAGGGCGGGCGCTTCGACCTGATCGGCGGGCTGTCGGTCGGCAGGTCGAAGGAGGCCGACGTGCAGATCAACGACCGCTATGCCTCCAGCCTGCACGCCCGAGTCTTCTCCCGCGAGGGGAGGTTTTACGTCGAGGACATGAACTCGACCAACGGCACGCTGCTGAACGGCGCCACCCTGCAGGGGGAGGCGGAGCTGGTCGACCGCGACACGATCCAGATCGGCGACACGATCTTCAGGTTCGAGGTGGGCTGACCCATGGGCTTGCGGATCGCCGAGGAAGCAGTTCGCACCGACACCGGGCGGCAGCGCAACGCCAACGAGGACTCGCTCTACACGGCCGCGCCGCTGTTCGTCGTCGCCGACGGGATGGGCGGCGCGCAGGCCGGCGAGGTCGCCTCGAAAGCGGCGGCGGAATCGTTCGCCGGCGAGCTGCCGCAGGCGCCGCCCGAGCGCGTGCTCGAGGAGACGATCACCGGCGCCAACCGGACGATCCACGAACTCGCCCGCAAGGACCCGAGCCTGGCCGGGATGGGGACGACGATCACCGCCGCGATCGTCGATCTCGAGGCCGAGGAGGTCGCGATCGGCCACGTCGGCGACAGCCGCGCCTACCGGCTCCGCGGCGGCCGCTTCGAGCAGCTCACCCGCGACCACTCGCTGGTCGAGGAGATGCGGCGCAAAGGCCAGCTCACCGACGCCCAGGCCGAGGACCACCCGCAGCGCTCGATCATCACCCGCGCGCTCGGCCCCGAACCGGAGGTCCAGGTCGACCTGCAGACCGTTCCCGTCCAGGCCGGCGACGTCTTCCTGATCTGCTCGGACGGGCTGACGACGATGCTCGACGACGACCACATCGCCCGCCTGCTGGGCCGCGCCTCGACGCTGGCGGCGGCGGTGCGGTCGCTGGTCGACGAAGCCAACCGCG
>JBQCEW010000189.1:0-3542 GCA_051959815.1 Solirubrobacterales bacterium | reverse complement strand
CAACAGTTTCTTGGTCCTGGCCGTAGACGTAGCGATCTGCCCAACCGTAGAGGCGGAGATTGATCTCAAGAGCTTTAGCCGCCGATGCCTCGGCGACCCGCAGGCTTGGATCGCCATGTCCCCGAGTAACAGCCAAGCAGCATTCGGAACTGATCGGGAAGAAGGTTTCGCTGCTTGGGGAACTGAGCAGAGTTGCACCGGACCACGGATGAGCAGGCGTGGGATCGTGGCACGCAACGCCTCGATCGGAACTGAGGAACTTACGACCCGGGGAGCACAACAGCGTCCATTCCAGACCAAGAAACAGCTCCATCGCCATCTCGTGTGCGACTTCGATGAGCAGTTTGGTGGTAGGGCCACCGTCCGGGTCGACCGACGTGACGGTCCCGTCTTTTAGTTGCTTGATCATCCTCTGGCGCAAGGCCTCAGCCTCAGCAGGGGTCATTCGGAGGTCCGCGTCCGTCTCGGCGGCCTTTTCAAGTTTCGCCATGAATGCCTGCCGGTCGGCCAGTTGGGTCGCGAGCATTCCGGTGCGGATTTCTTCGCCTATGCGTTCTGCTTGCTTCCTCGCCGATGGCGTCCTGCACCAGAGGTAGGCCAGGAAAAGCGAGATGGAGGCCCGGTCGTGGTCCGACAGCTCGCCATTCTCTTCGAGGCGCAGCAGCGCTGGCGCTGCATCGTCCTCCGCCATCCCGAAGATTCCCTCAAGCACACTGGACCGGTTTCCCTCGTCATCGGCGAAGGTGTAGAAGCGCTGACGCGAGGCCGCTTTTCTCGCCAGGATGGCCTGTGGCTTGCCGCTCGTCTTGTCGAGCTGAACCAGTCGTTCATCGGCCTTGGCGAACCGATTCAGTAGGAATCTTGGGATGAAGTGGTGCCGTTTAGCGTCCGGTTCCGGCCAGGGCTTCAATCCCAATTCGATTTGGATCAGGGTTTGGGCGTAAGGCGTTTCGTCGAACGCTTCTGGATCAACCGAAAGCATTAGTCGAGGATACGAATGAGCCAGGTCGCCAAGCCTCCGTAGCGCTATCGCGCTAGGCGACTACGCCCCCAAAGCCAAGCGACAACCGCGCCGATTGCGGGTCCCTTCAGTCCGATCCCAGCGGCTGCCCCTAACGTCAATCCAAACCCGGTCGTAGCCATTTCCCACTGGATACGCTCGATGTCCGTTGAGGGCGATTGTTCAGGGTCGGGGTCGTCGCCAGGCGGTCCCGTGCTGCGGGGGGATACCCGGCGAGAGCCCCGGCGTCGGAGGGCTCGGCCTCGCGACCGGCGGGCGCTTGCTCGTCTGAGGATGCGATGGGTCGCTCGGACCTTCATCACTGGCTGAGCCGGATCGCCCCGGCGCAACAGCGCGGAATGTGCCTGGGCCATCGCGAGTTCTTCGCTGCCGCCTCCACCCTGAAAAGCAACCAAGGTTGCCTGCGAAGAAAGCTCGAAGATGTACTCGATTGCGTCGTCGATCAGGGCCTCCACCGCCGGGTGGTCAACGATTGCCTCGTAGCCTTTCGCGATCAGCTTCTTCCTCGCGGCAGCCTCAAGGTGCCAGGTGCGTCGGTATCCCTCGTCGTAGATTTCCGAGTCTTCTCCGTAGGCATCGGCGGTGGCTTCAAACAGCCAATGACTCAGCACGTCGCTATCAACGCCTAGCGCATCAACTTCCTGGTACACGGCGGCGTCGAAATCGGGCATCCAAGAGTGGGACGTAGGCATCGCGATCTTCCCGGCCAATGTACTCCGCAGTTCGGCGCCACACGCAGGGACCGCAACGCAATAAATCGCTAGTTGCGACTGCTTCCAGGCTCGCTCTACGGTGCGGCGATCCAGACAACTCAATGCCCCGGGCGGCGGTTGGACGCCCCCGGGGCTGGCACAGGAAGGAACCTTCCCATGCACCACCAGCCTAGAGAGGGGCGCGTCGAGCGCGCCCTGACCACCGACGACGCCGACACCCGCGAAGAACGCCGGGTCCTTCGCGAAGTCCTCTCCTACTACCCCGGCTCGTTCACCCTCGAGGAGCTGATCCGCGAGATGACGGTCTGCTCTGTCGAGTTCGCAGACCGCGACGGGATCGAACGGGCGGTCCGCGATCTGACGGCGGGCGGCCTCCTGCACCGGATGGCCGATCTCGTCCTGCCGACCAGGGCCGCGGTCAAGTACTACGAGTTGGAGGCGTGATGTGCGGCCGATGCGTTGGATTCGGGGGTGGGTCCGCATGAACACCAAGGCAACGAGCCTACGTCTTCCCAAGGGTATGGCGGATGAACTCGCCGCCATTGCCCGAGCCGATGGCAATTCCGTATCGGAGGCAGTTCGGGAGGCGCTTGAGGATTACATCACCACTCGCCGCTCCGACCAGGCGTTCAAAGAGCGTCTCAGGCAGCGCATGGAGGAAGACCGCGAGCTTTTGGAACGGATGGGAGGGTAGATCAGTCGGAGCTGGGTTGGGGTGGCGTCGTGGTCGCTGCCTACGGCGCCCCCTCACCCAAGCAGCCGCTCGGTCCGGGCAAGCAACTCGGATGGGCGCGTCTCCAACGCGTCGGCGATCTTCCAGACCGTCGTCAGCGTCGGCACCTTGTCGGCGCGCTCCAGTTTCCCGAAGTAGCTGCGGTCGATCCCGCAGGCCAGCGCCGCCGCTTCCTGGCTTAGCCCGCGTTCTTCCCGCAGTTCCTTGATCGCGGTCCCAAATGCCTCCGAGCGCGAGCGGGCCATAGGAGCGGCAGGCTCGCTTGTTGCGGCCTTTTGCTCCACGGTCTAAAGTACCCCGGCCTATGAGACTCAGGAGGTACCGATTGGCGGGCGGGGCGGTCCTGGGAGCCGCCGTATTGGTTGCGGCCTTCGTCGCTCCGGCGGGGGCCGCGGTGGTCACCGGCAACGGCGCGTGGCTGGCCGCATCCGCGGACGTGACGGCGAGCCGCATTCCGCCGAGCGGCCCGGTGCCGATGACGGTCAGCGTCAGCGGCCGGGTCGGGTTGCCGAGCGGCTTCACCGGCCCCGTCCGCTCCCTGGGTGTCGAACTGAGCGTCCCGCTTCGGGTAGGACTCGGCGGCTTGGAGCCGATCTGCACGGCTGCCGACCTCACCAGCGGATCGGGGACGCCGCACCAGGCGCGGCAGCGCTGCTGCGCGGCGCTGATCGGGAGCGGCCAGGTAACCGAGCAGTTCCCGAAGCAGCCGGGTTCGCCGTCGGTGGCCGAGCCGGTGCTGATCTTCAACAGCACCGCCAAGCCGACCCCCAGCTACCTCGTCTACAGCTACCTGCCGCCCGGTCCGGCCTCGCGGCACGGGTCCGCTCTCGTCAGCAAGGACTTCGCCACCGGCGGGCGGGTGATCGGCCTCGCGTTTCCCGACTCGCAGACGGGCGGTGTGACGACCGCGTTCCGGTTCCGCTTCGGCCGGGTCTGGAGCGACGGCGGCAGGCTCGGCTCGTTCATCAGCGGCGGGTGCCCATTGGAAGAGCTGGCGGTTACGACCACGGTTGGAATCCTCCCTCCGGTCGGCTCGCTGTCGGCCGAGGAGACGATCCCGTGCTGATCCGCCGCC
>JBQCEW010000188.1:0-11377 GCA_051959815.1 Solirubrobacterales bacterium | reverse complement strand
CGGGGAAGCCGATGATAGCGGTGGCGAGTTGAAGGGTCTGCGGCGGAGCTCAGCTGCTGCGCTTGCGGAGGCGGCGGGCCAGCGCGTGGGCCTCGCGGACGTCGTCGAAGCGAAGCTCGGCGACGATCGTCTCCCCCTTCGCCCGGGTGTTCACTTCGTGGCCGATCGCCTCCTCGAGCGCGTCGGCGACATCGCGGAGGGCCGCAAGCGCATCCGGGTCAACCGGTGCTCTCGTCGCTTTCGCTCTTGGCTGGCCAGCCAGCCGAACCCTCTCCTCGGTTTCGCGGACCGACCAGCCACCGCGAGCGGCGTCGCGCGCAAGTCGTCGCCGGACGTCGTTGCCCTGAGCCCCGAGCAGGGCCTTGCCGTGGCCCTCGCTGAGGTCGCCGGACTCGAGCAGCTCCAGCGCATCGTCGGGCAGCTCCAGGAGGCGGATCAGGTTGGAGACGGCGGGCCGGCTGCGGCCGACGCGTTTGGCCAGCTCCTCTTTCGTCAACCCGAGCTCCTCTACCAGGGCAGCGCAGGCGCGTGCCTCCTCGACCGGATTGAGGTCCTCGCGGACCATGTTCTCGATCAGCGCCGCCTGCAGCCGCTCCGCTTCTGCCTGGTCGCGGACCACTGCCGGCACCTTCTCGACCCCGGCCTGCTGGGCGGCGCGCCAGCGCCGCTCGCCGGCGACCAGCTCGTAGCTGCCGTCGGGGAGGGGGCGCACGAGCAGCGGCTGGACTACACCCGTCGCCTCGATCGAGGCCGCCAGCGCCGCCAGCGCATCTTCGTCGAAGCGGGTCCGCGGCTGCGAGGGGTTCGGCTTAATCAGCGAGACCGGCAGCTCGCGCAGCTCGCCAGCGTCCGTCGCCTCGGTTTCGGGCAGGATCGCCGCCAGGCCGCGGCCGATCCCGCGGCGGCCGCTAGCCACGGCTTGCCAGCTCCTTCGCGAGAGCGCGGTAGGCGACGGCACCGTGAGAGGAGGGGGCGTGCTCGGTCACGGGGAGACCATAACTCGGCGACTCGGCGACTCGGACGCTGCGCGGGATGACCGTCTCGAAAACCATCCCGTCGAAGTGGTCGCGCAGCTCCGCCTCCACGTCCTGGGCCAGGCGCGTGCGCTCGTCGTGCATCGTGATCAGCAGACCCGAAACCTCAAGTTGAGGGTTCAACTCGCGCCTGATCAGGCCCAGCGTTTCCAGGAACTGGACGAGACCCTCGAGCGCCAGGTACTCGGCCTGGACGGGGACGATCACCCGATCCGCCGCGACTAGGGCATTGACGCTCACCGGCCCGAGCGCAGGAGGACAGTCGAGCAGAGCGACGGCGAAGCGCTCCCGCACTGGGCCGAGGCGTTCGCGCAGGCGCGTCTCGGAGCCCTCGATGCGCGGCAGCTCCACCGCCGCCCCGGCCAAGTCCCGGTTCGCCGGCACCAGCCAGAGGTTGTCCGGCCCTGCCGGCCGCGCCGCTTCCGCAACCGAGGTGTCGCCGGTGAGACAGTCGTAGGAGGAGGGGTGCATATCGCGCCCGCTCCCAAGGGCGACGGTCGCGTTGCATTGGGGATCGAGGTCGACCAGCAGCGTCTGTCGCCCCTCGGCAGCGGCGCAGGAGGCGAGGTTGACGGCGGTGGTGGTCTTCCCGACCCCGCCCTTCTGGTTCGCAACCGCGTAGACCTTGCCCATTGCGCTCAGCCTAGATGGTGGATTCCCGGCGCGTTTCCAGACAGTCGGATAGCCTCCCGCCCGTGTCCGAAAGCTTTGACTGGCCCGACGCGCCCGCCGAGCGAGCCCAAGAGCTCGTTGAGGGCGTCTTGGACGAGCTCGACCTCGATGGCGAGGTCGTCATCGAGGAGGACGAGGAGCGGATCCTGGTCACGATCGAGGGCGACGAGGACTACGGCTTGCTGATCGGCAAACGCGGCCAGACGATCGACGCCCTCCAGTTGCTCTGCTACCAGGTCGCTTTCCGCGGCATGCGCGACCGCAAGCGGGTCGTCGTCGATGCCGCCGGCTATCGGGAGCGCCGGCGCGAGACGCTCGAGGGCCGCGCCGACCGCGCCGCCGAGCAGGCGCTCAGCAACAACAGCGTCGTGGCGATGGACCCGATGAGCGCGCAGGAACGCCGCGTCGTGCACGAACGGCTGAAAGACCGCTCGGGCGTCGAGACCTACAGCGAGGGCGACGAGCCTCGCCGCTGCGTGGTCGTCGCGCCGTTGCTGCCCGAGTGAGCAGGAACCCGGCTGCCGGGCTGTCTGAGCGGGCGCGGGAGCAACTGCAGACCGTCCTTGCCCTGCTTGCCGAGGAGCGGGCATCGGTCAGCTCGGTGGTCGGCGAGCGGGCCTGGCAGGTACACGTTGTCGACAGCCTCACCGGCCTCGAGATACCTGAGCTACCCAAAGCCCGCCGAATCGCCGACGTGGGCGCAGGTGCGGGCTTTCCCGGCCTAGCGCTCGCCGTGGCGCTTCCCGAGGCGCAGATCGACCTGATCGAGTCAGTCGGGCGTAAGTGTGAGTTCATGCGCCGGGCAGCCACGGCTGCCGGCATCGCCAATGCAACCGTCGTCAACGCCCGCTCTGAGGATTGGGCAGCCGGTGAGGGACAGGAGAGCTACGACGTCGTCACCGCCCGCGCAGTAGGTCGCCTTTCAACCCTTGCCGAGCTCGCATCGCCGCTCCTAGAGCCAAATGGCGTCCTCATCGCTTGGAAGGGGAAGCGCGACAAGGATGAGGAGCAGCAGCTTGCGAATGCCGCGGGAGCCCTGGCAATGGCCCCCGAGCAAGTCCTCGACGTCGGCAACCGCGCCGGCTCCCAGCACCGCCACCTCCACGTAATCCGCAAGTCGGGCCCCACCCCCGCCGGTCTTCCGCGTCGGCCAGGAATGGCAAAGAAGCGCCCCAAGGGCCAGTACTGAATCTCTCAGCGGCTCGACAGGGAGTCCGGCACTCCCCTGAACGGCTTGTACTTCTCGGTCAAGCCAAGCTAGGACTGCCGAAACCGCCCCACCCAAGCAAGTTGAGTGAAGGGGAGTGCCGGACTCCCGTACCGGCCAGCGTTATCGGCGCTTCTTTTTTTTGCGCGGAGGGGGAGGCGGCGGTTTAGCGGCCTGAATCGCGGCCGCGCCCTCAGGCGTCACCGCGACCGGCACCGGCACGACTTTCTGGATCACGAACTGCTGGCCGATCGTCCAGATGTTGGTGGTGATCCAGTAGAGGATCAGGCCCGCGGGGAAGTTGAGGATGAAGGGGACGAAGATCAGCGGCAGCAGGAACATCATCGTCCGCTGGCTTTTATCGGCGGACAGCGACATCACCATGCCGGAGGCGAGCTGGGTGCCGATGTAGAGGATCAACAGGGCGATCAGTTCGCCGCCGTGCGCCTTCGCCGTCAGGTCTTCGATGAAGAGGAAGCCGGCCTTGCTGGCACATTCCCCGGCCTTGCAGCCAATGTCTTCGGGAAGCTCGTGACGGAGCACCTGAAAGAGCGTGAAGAAGACCGGGAGCTGGGCGATTAGCGGGATGCAGGAAGCGAAGGGGTTGACTTTGTTCTCTTTGTAGATGCGCATCATTTCCTGCTGCATGCGCTGTTTGTCGTTTTTGTACTTCTCCTGTAGCTCCTTGATCTGCGGCTGCAGCGCCTGGAGCGCCCGCATCCCTTTCAGCTGTTTATAGGTGAGGGGGATCAGCACCGCCCGCGTGACCACGGTCAGGGCGATGATCGACATCCCCCAACTCAGGCCCATGTTGTCGTGGAAGAACTGCAGGACCGAGTTCGCGAGGTCGATCAGCGGCTGCAGGATGTTGGCGGCAGGGAGGATCACGGGTGGGTGCGGTGGTACTCGGCCGGGTGGATGGGGCCGGTGCGGAGCGTGAATCTATCGGGGATGGGGTCGAAGCCGCCGTGACTGAAGGGATTGCAGCGTAGAAGCCTCCATATCGCGAGGAGCAGACCGCGGCCGACGCCGAAGCGTTCGATCGATTCGACTGCGTAGGCGGAGCAGGTGGGCTCGTAGCGGCAGCGGCGCGGAAAAGCGGGTGAGATCCAGCGCTGATAGGCGCGAAGGGGAGCGAGGAACAGCCGTTTCACGTGGAACGCCCCTTCGCCAGGGCCTCTTCCAGATTGGCTTTGACGCCGTTCATTCCGTCCTTCTCGATCAGCTCCTTGATCTCGGCACGGGCGACGATCACGAAATCGTGCCGGGGCGGCAGGGTGTCGGCAAGCTCCCAGAAAGCCTCCCGCAGGACTCGCTTCACCTTGTTTCGATCCACGGCACCGCCGACTTTGCGGCTAACCGAGACCCCCAGCCTCACGTCCTCCCGATCCTCCTCCTTGCGGGGGAAGGTGTAGAGCACGAGATAGCGCGTTGCGTGGGAGGAGCCGTCGCGGTAGACGCGGTCGAACTCGCCGCTGCGCGAGAGGCGCCGTCGTTTCGACGCCATGCGCTTAGGGAGTGAGGCGCTTGCGCCCTTTGCGCCGCCGGCGCTTGAGGACGGCCCGGCCACCGCGGGTGCTCATGCGGGCGCGGAAGCCGTGCGTCTTCGCCCGCTTCCGCTTCTTCGGCTGGTAGGTGCGCTTCATCGCGGCGGAGTATACGGACGCCGCCGAAAATCTTTTCTACGGCATTTGCGAGGCGCCTTGGCTGGCTCGCCAGGCACGGCGCTATGGTCGCCGCCCGGTGCCCGATGACTCTCCGCGAAACGAACTCGAAGCGCTCTGGCGAGCGATTCAGGAGTGCCTGAAAACAGCGGTCCCGGAGTCCACCTACCGCCTCTGGCTGGAGCCGCTGGAAGCTGCTGGAGTCGAGGGGGAAACCCTCTTTCTCACGGCCCCCGAGGGAATCCGAGCCTGGAGTGAGCGGCGTTATTCCTCCCTGATTGCAGAAGCCCTCGCCGAGGTCGATTCCAGCTTGCAGCAGGTGAGCTTCGCCGACCTCCAAAGGGTCGACCAGGACTCGGCGGGAGAGCTGGAGCTGAATCCCAACTACACCTTCGAGCGCTTCGTCATCGGCCCCGGGAACCGCATTGCACATGGCGCGGCCCTCGCGGTCGCGGAGGCGCCCTCCGAGGCCTACAACCCCCTCTTCCTCCACGGACCGCCTGGGCTCGGCAAGACCCATCTGCTGGCGGCGATCGCCAACTACCTGCGCGACAACGCCCCCGGCCTCAGCGTCCGCTACACCACCGCCGAGTCGTTCACCAACGAGTTCGTAATGGCGCTGAAGTCCTCCGGCAGCGACGGCTTCAAGGCCAGGTATCGCGACATCGACGTCCTCCTTATCGACGACGTCCAGTTTCTCGAGGGCAAGCCGGCGACGGAGGAGGAGTTCTTCCACACCTTCAACGCCCTGTATGAGGCGGGCAGCCAGCTCGTGCTCTCCGCCGACCGGATCCCCAGCGAGCTCTCCACGCTTGCCTCGCGCCTGCGCGACCGCTTCGAGTGGGGCCTCACCGTCCCCGTCGAGCCGCCCAACCTCGCTACCCGCCTTACCGTGCTGCGGCGTCTCATCGAGGAGGCTGGCGTCGAGGTCGCCGACGACAGCGTCCTGAACGAGCTTGCGAACCGGATCGACGTCAACGTGCGGCAACTGCACGGGGCCCTGACCCGGGTCCTCGCCCACGCCTCGCTGATGGCCCGGCCGCTCAGCTCCGAGCTGATCGCTGAAGTGATCCCCGGTACCCGTTCGAGGCGACCAACCTCGGTCGAGGAGATCCAGCAGCGTGTCGCCGAAGGCTTCGGCATCTCCCGCGCCGAGCTGGTCGGCACCAGCCGCGCCGCCACTCCCCTGCGTGCGCGCCAGATCGCCATCTTCCTCACCCGGGACCTGACCGATCTCTCCCTCCCCCAGATCGGGCGCCTCTACGGCGGCCGCGACCACACCACCGTCCTCAACGCCCTGCGCCGGGTCGAAGCGACCCTCAGCGAGGACGATGAGCTTGCCGGCAAGGTCCGCGAGCTGCGGGGAGCTATCCACAACCCTGTTGGCGGCGAGCGCTGACAACCGGCCGCACTGTAAGAATCCCCAGCCTTCCACAGCTCTTTCCACATGGCGCAAACCCCAGCACCACGCCGAATCACCCGCCACCACAGCTATTTCCACAAGCCCTAACTCAACTCAAAAAGGGATTCAATCTTTTGAAGCTCACGACTAAACGCGAAGACCTCGTCTCGAAGCTCTCGGTCGTCTCCCGCGCTGTCTCCACCCGCGCTGCCACCCAGGCGCTTTCCGGTGTTCTGCTCAATGCTTCCGACGGGCGCGTGACGCTGGCGGCCACGGATCTCGACCTCGGCTTGGAGACCACGCTTGAGGCGGAGATCGAGGACGGCGGCGCGGTCCTCCTCCCCGGCCGACTTTTCGCCGAGGTCGCTCGCTCGCTGCCGGACCCCAACGTGGAAATCGAGTCGCGCGAGTCCGAACACGACGTCGAGATCCGCAGCGGCGGCTCCAGCTTTCACCTCCGGGTCCTCCCGGTCGAGGACTTCCCCAAGCTGCCGCAGCCCGAGGAGACCGGCGGGCTGAAGATTCCGGCCGCGGCGCTGGAAGAGAGCATCGAGCTGGTGGCCCGGGCCGCCTCGCGGGACGACATGCGCCCGGTCCTCACCGGTGTCTTCGTCACCGCCAGCGGCAAGGAGATGACGATGGTCGCCACCGACTCCTACCGGCTCGCGGTGAAGCGGACGGAGCTCGAGGCGGAGCTCGGCGGCGAGATCGAGGCGAATATCCCGGCGCGGGCACTACGGGAGCTGGGACGGATCCTCTCCTCGGAGGGCGCCGGCGACACGACGATCTCGCTGCTCTCGAACCAGGCCGTGTTCGTGGCGGGTTCGATCCTGCTCTCGACGCGGCTGATCGACGGCCAGTTCCCCAACTTCAGGCAGCTCCTGCCCGAGTCCTACGAGCACGACGTGCGCCTGCCCCGCCCCGAATTCCTCGACGTCACCCGCCGGATCAGCCAGCTCGCGCAGCGCAACGCGCCGCTGCGGCTGTCGTTCGAGTCCGGCCAGCTCACCGTCGCGGCGGAGACCCCGGACGTCGGCGACGCGCGGGAGACGATGCCGGCGGACTTCCAGGGGGAGTCGCTGGAGATCGGGTTCAACCCCGAGTTCCTGCGCGAAGGCATCGAAAGCGTCCAGGGCGACGAGGTCTTGGTGCGGCTGATCTCGCCGCTGCGGCCCGGGCTGCTGGAACCGGTGGAGGGAGAGGACTTCCGCTACCTGGTGATGCCGATCCGCCTCAACGTCTGAGCGATGGCCTCGCGCTCGAGCTGAGCGGCAAGTGCTCGTCACCGCGATCGAGGCAAAGCCGCTGCGCAGTCTCGAGCGGGTCCGGGTGGAGCTCGCTCCGGGCATCGTCAGCGTCATCGGGCCCAACGGCGCCGGCAAGACGAACCTCGTCGAGGCCCTCTACTTCGCCCTCACCGGCCGCTCGTTCCGCACCTCCGACCGCCGCGACCTGATCCCCTTCGGCGGCACGCTGGCCCGGGCGGAAGCGACGATCCGCGACGAGGACGGGATCGAGCACAAGCTGCTCGCCGCGGTCAGCCGCAGCGAAGGGCGCCGCCACCTGCTCGACGGCAACCCGGCCGATCCCGCGACGCTGGCCCGCAGCCGGCCGCCGGTGGCGGTCTTCGCCCCGGACCGACTGGCGCTGGTCAAGGGGCCGCCGGCGGAGCGGCGCGCCCACCTCGACGGTTTCGTCGCCGCCCGCTGGCCGGCGCGGGGCGAGCTGCGCAAGCGCTATGGGCAGGCGGTGGCGCAACGCAACGCCCTGCTCTCGCGCCTCAGCGCCGGCTACGGCTCTCCGGACGATCTACGGATCTGGGACGCGGGCCTGGCGCAGGCGGCCGCTCCGCTGATCGAGGCGCGAACGGAGGCGGTGGCCGAGCTGGCTGCGCCCTTCGCTAGCGCCGCCGATGAGTTGGGCTTGGCCGATGCGGAGCTTGAGTACGCGCCGCGCGCGGCGGGATCGGCGGACGAGATCCGGGCGGGCCTGGAGGAGCGGCGTGAGCAAGACATCCGCCTGGGCCGCAGCTCCTGGGGCCCCCACCTCGACGAGCTGAAGCTCTCAGCCGGCGGCAGGTCGCTGCGGCGCTACGGCTCGCAGGGCCAGCAGCGGACCGGCCTGCTCGCTCTCCTTTTTGCCGAGCGCGAAGCCTTGCTGGCGGCACGGCGGGTGACGCCATTGCTGTTGCTCGATGACGTGATGAGCGAGCTCGACCCGGGCCGCCGCGAGCGACTGGTGGCGCGGCTCGGCGACGGCGGCCAGGTCTTGATCACCGCTGCCGATGAAGAGTCGGTGCCGACGGCGGCGCGGGAACATGTGGTGCGGATGCCACCGCCGCAGACAGAAGGTGACGGCGCATGAGCAGGCGCCGAGCCCCCCGCCCCGCTTCGAATGCGTTCCAGGCAGCGCTTCAAAAGGCAGCCCCGAAAACGCCGCTGGCCGCGGTGCAGGCTGCCTGGGTTGCGGCGGTCGGAGAGCAGCTTGCAGCGAAGGCGACGCCGGTCTCCGAGCGGGACGGGACGCTGACGATCGAGTGCGCCGACGCTGTCTGGGCGCAGGAGCTCGACCTGATGCAGGAGAGCCTTCTGGAGCGGTTGCGGGGGGAGGTGGGGGACCAGGCGCCGCAGGAGTTGCGCTTTCGTGTCAATTCGGAGCGCTTCTAGCCACTGTTTTTCCACGATTTGCAGGGATATTTAACCTCTGGGACGGCTTGTCCGCGGTCCCGAACTGATATTCTTATGGCAACTTGCAGTACGCCCCGACCAACCGTGGAGCGAGTCTCCGGGCGTCGGGGTTTTCTCTGTTTTTGAGTGCTTGCATCGATCGGAAGGGACTCATTGCCTGACAAAAAAGCCAGCGGCGACTCCTATGGCGCCAAGGACATCACCGTCCTCGAGGGGCTGGAAGCGGTTCGCAAACGCCCCGGTATGTACATCGGCTCGACGGGCCCGCGCGGTCTGCACCACCTCGTCTACGAGGTCGTTGACAACTCCGTCGACGAGGCCCTCGCCGGTCACTGCGACAGCGTCAAGGTCGTCTTGCACCCGGACAACTCCTGCACGGTCGAGGACAACGGCCGCGGCATCCCTGTCGAGACGATGGAGAAAGAGGGGAGGCCGGCCGCCGAGGTCGTACTGACCGTTCTCCACGCCGGCGGCAAGTTCGGGGAAGGCGGCGGCTACAAGGTCTCCGGCGGCCTGCACGGTGTCGGCGTCTCCGTCGTCAACGCGCTCTCCGAGCGGCTGCACCTTCAGATCAGCCGCGACGGCCACGTCTGGTCGCAGGACTACGAGCGCGGCAAACCTCAGAGCGACCTCGCCAAGGGCGAGAAGACGAAAGAGCACGGGACGACGATCACCTTCCTGCCCGACCTCGAGATCTTCGAGGAGATCGAGTTCGACTTCCAGACGCTGGCCGAGCGGCTGCGCGAGACCGCCTTCCTCACCCGCGGGCTGAAGATCGAGCTGATCGACGAGCGCGGCGCCACCAACAGCGTCACCTTCCAGTACGAGGGCGGGATCGAGGACTTCGTCCGCCACCTCAACGAAAACAAGGACGAGCTGCACCGCAAGGTCATCTACTTCGAAGGCGACGAGGAGGCCGGCGAAGTCGAGCTGGCGATGCAGTGGAACAGCTCCTACCAGGAGTCGATCTTCAGCTTCGCCAACAACATCAACACGCACGAGGGCGGCACCCACCTTTCTGGCTTCCGCGCGGCGCTGACGCGGACGCTGAACGCCTACGCCCGCAACAAAGGCCTGCTGAAAGAGAAAGACGACAACCTCGCCGGCGAGGACGTGCGCGAGGGCCTGACCGCGGTGATCTCGGTGAAGCTGCACGACCCTCAGTTCGAGGGGCAGACCAAGACCAAACTCGGCAACCCGCCGATCAAAGGCCTGGTCGAGGAGACCGTCAACCGCAAATTGGCCGAGTACCTCGAGGAGAACCCGGGCGACGCGCGGCGAATCATCAGCAAGGCGATCGACGCCTCCCGCGCTCGCGATGCGGCCCGCAAAGCCCGCGACCTGACCCGGCGCAAGTCGGCGCTGGAGAACTCGACGCTGCCGGGCAAGCTCGCCGACTGCTCCGTCAAGGACCCGAGCCTGGCCGAGATCTTCGTGGTCGAGGGCGACTCCGCCGGCGGCTCGGCGAAGCAGGCCCGCGACCGCAACACGCAGGCGGTGCTGCCGCTGCGCGGAAAGATCATCAACGTCGAGAAGAGCCGCATCGACAAAGTGCTGGCCAACAACGAGATCCAGGCGCTGATCACCGCGATCGGCACCGGCGTCCACGAAGAGTTCAACCTCGAGGACGCCCGCTACCACAAGATCGTGATGGCGACCGACGCCGACGTCGACGGCGCCCACATCCGCACCCTGGTCCTCACCTTTCTCTACCGGCAGATGCCGGAGCTGATCGACGCCGGCTACGTCTACATCGCCAAACCGCCGCTCTACCGGGTCAAACAGGGCAATCAGGTGGCTTACCTCGAGCGCGATTCCGAACTGGAAGACGTGCTGCTGCGGGATAAGCTCGAGGATTTCGAGCTCCTCGACGCCAGCGGTAAGAAGACGAAGCTGACCGCGGCTCGCTGGCAGGCCTACATCAGGCGCTCGAAGGAGTACGAGGGCTGGGCATCGTCGCTGCAGGCCGAGTTCGGGCACGAGGCGGTGCGCTTCCTCGAGGAGTCGAACCTGCTCGACGAGGGCGTCAAGACCCTGGCCGCCGCCGCGAAGCTGATGGGCAAGAAGGCCCCGGAGGGAGAGCCGTTCGACACCGAGGTCGTCTCCCAGGACGAGGAGCTGCTGGTCGTCAAGGCGACCGAGCGGAAGACCGGGCTTGCTCGCGCCCACCGCCTGCCCGCCGCTCTATTCGGCCACCACGACTACCGCAAGTTCGCCGAGGTCCACGAAGCCCTGCTGAAGCAGGTCGGCAGGCCGCCGTTCGAGATCGAGTTCGGTGAGCGTCGAAACGTCGCGCTGTCCTTCCAGGCCCTGCGCGGCGCCGTGCTGGAGCTGGCGCGGAAAGGGATCGAGGTCCAGCGCTTCAAGGGACTGGGCGAGATGAACCCGAACCAGCTGAAGGAAACGACGATGAACCCGAAGACGCGCACGCTGCTGCGTGTCGACGTCGACCGGGAAGACCCGGAAGGCACGCGAGACTCCGTCGATGCGCTGATGGGGACGAAGCCCGAAGCCCGTTTCCGCTTCATCCAGGACCGTGCCGCCTTCGCCGAGAATCTCGACATCTGACACGATCGCGTCCGCTCACGTTGAACATCGGCCACAGTTAAGCGATATTCGGGCTTATAACCGCTTGTGCGGGCGTTTCAGAGTGGCGCAAGCGATGCGACAGAGGATGGACGGAAAGAGATGCAGGTCAAGACCGCAATGAT
>JBQCEW010000187.1:0-4055 GCA_051959815.1 Solirubrobacterales bacterium | reverse complement strand
CCCGATCGCCGGCGCGAAGATGCCGCCGGCGATCCCGAGGTCGGCTAGAGCGGGGCGCCCGGCCGCGAGCAGCGCCCGCAGCTCCAAGGCCAGCGGCAGCGGCGCGCAGGCAGCGGCGCGAGCGAGGATCTCACAGGCGGGCGGGGCGAAGCCGATCGCCGGACGCAGCCCGGCGAGGGCGTCGAGCAGCCGGGCCAGCCGGGAAACCGCGCCCGGCGCCTCCGCGAAGGCGCCGTGGCCGCCGCCGGCCCTTACCGTCGCCCGGATCGCGCAGAGCCGGCGCTCGGCGACCTGGACCGGGTAGAGGCGACGGCCGCCGACCTCGATGCCGACGCCGCCGAACTCGCCGAGGGCGAAGCGCGCTCCGGCGAACAGGTGGGGGTGCTCCTCCACCAGGAAGCGCATCCCCAGGCCGCCGCCACGCTCCTCGTCGCCGACCAGGGCGAGGAGGACGTCGCCGGCCGGCCGGAACCCCTCGCGCCGCAGCCGCAGCACCGCCGCCAGCATCATCGCCACGGCGCCCTTCATGTCGATCGCACCGCGGCCCCAGAGAACCCCGTCGTGAACCTCGCCGCCGAAGGGCGGGTGCCCCCAGCCGTCGCCGCCGGCGACCACGTCGAGGTGGCCGTGGAGGACGAGCGGCGGCGCCTCCCCCCGGCCCGACAGACGGAAGACGGCGTTGGGGACCCGGGCGTCGCGGCAACGGACGACGCCGGGCAGCCCCGCCTCCTCCGCGAGGCCGCGGACCCAGGCGAGGCAGGCGCTCTCCTCGCCCGGAGCGCCGCTGGTGTCGAAGCGGATCAGCTTCGCGGCCAGCTCGGCGGCCGTCGGCGCGCTCAAGCCTCGGCGCTCCGCCGCGCCAGCCAGACCGACTGCAGGAGGAGGGCGCTGCGCTCGTCCGGCGCCGGGTCCCGCCAGACGGCCCGCAGCCGCTCGGGGTCGACCAGGGGGCCCGCCCCCCGCCCGTCCCACTCGGCGACGAAGGCGCGGCTGTGGGGGCCCCAGCAGAGCTGCGTGAAGGTCGCCGCCTTGGTCGTGCGATCGATGACCTCCGGCGGGAGCAGGTCCCCGAAGAGGGCCCTCATCGCACCCCGGCGGCCGCCGAACCCGCGCCGGCCGCCGGCCCTGGCGAGGGCGGCGAGGAATCCCTCCTCCATCAGCGGGTGGACGGCGAGGACGTCGTTCTCGGCCGCGAGAGCGCCGAACGCCGCCCGCAGCATCTGCACGTAGCGGCGGTTGGCCCACCAAGAAACCCAGCCGCTCCAGGTGCGCGGAATCGAGTGGAGCTCCTCGGCGAGGAGGGCGCGCAGCTCGGCCCACCCGCGCGGGGAGAGCCACGGCGGCACGGGCACCCGGCTCAGCGCGATCCGCTCGCGCAACGGCCGGGGGGCCGCGGCGAGCGCCGCCGCGCCGCAGGCCGCGCGGGAGGGCCGCGGCGGCAGCGAGCAGAGAAGCGCGGCGCTGGCCCAGGGCCAGCGTCCGAGCAGGCCGTCGCCCTCGAGGCCGCTGACGGCGGCGCCGCCGCGTGCCCATTCGGCCTGCTTCACCGCCAGCAGGACGTTCGGCGGCCAGAGCAGGCCGTGGCGCTCGAGCAGGCCGCGGGCGGCCGGTCCGAGCAGGTCCAGCTCGCCCTCCTCCCACTCCACCTCGATCCGCACCCGGTCGGGCAGCCGCAGGTGACGCAGCACGAGCTCCTGCCACCCGCGCTCGTCGGCCGAGGGGATCCCCGGGAACTCGAGGGTGACCGGGACCGGCGGCGTCAGGCCTTCGCGGCGGGCGAGGCGGGTGGCGACCGCGAGGACCGCCGAGGAGTCGCGGCCGCCGGTGAAGGAGATCGCGCAGGGAGTGCGCAGCAGGGCGGGGAGCAGGGACAGCTCGAGCGCCTCGACCGGCGTACGGGCGGGGGCGGGGTCAAGGGCGACCGGCTCGTCGCAGGGGCCGAGCACGCGGCCCGTCGCGATCTCCACGGGGCGGGGGCGCATGCGCCTAGACCATCGCCCGGAAGCTGACCATCGTCCGCTGGACGCCGAAGCTCTCGAACATAGCGATCGCCTCCTCGTTGGTGACCATGCAGCTGAAGGAGGCCTCGCGGATGCCGAGCGGCTTCAGGATCGACCGCCCGGCCTCTATCAGAGCGCTGCCGACGGCCAGCCCGCGGTGTTCGGGGAGGACGCAGAGGGTCTGGACCTTGGCGATCAGGTCGCCGGTGCGCCAGACCTCGGACCCGGGCTCGAAGTGGACCACGCCGTACCCGACCGGCCCGTCGCCCTCGATCTCGGCGATTAGCAGGAAGCCGTCGTCGTCGCTGAGCCACTCCCGGTAGCGCTCGCGCCGCCGTTCCCAGGATTCCTCCGGCGAGCGGGTTTCGCCGAGGTAGGAGGAGATCGTCGCGTGATGCTCGTGCATCTCCTTCCAGAGCGGCTCGATGTCGTTGAGCCGCTCTGGCCCGGCCCTGTAGACCCTCACCTCCGGATGACTTACGGGTATCTGCATTGTTCCCCCTTTGATCAACCGCAAGCGGCTGTTCGAGTGTGTGCCTACAGCGGTACCACCGATAGCCCTCGCCAGCCAAACGCGATGACCATGTGTTGTTTTTGACGGACCCCGATCCCTGTTCCTACCGTCGGGTGTGTCCCGGGGTGAGGCTTTAGACAGTTAACGAGCTCCCCCGAACAAACGAGAACCCGACCAGAGGGAGGAACCATGAGCCACTCATTGGCCCATATGCGCAGCACTGCGCTGATGGCGTTGATCGCCGGATTCGCGCTGCTGTTGATTGCCGGTGCGTCGAACGCGGCGGCGGTACAAACCAACATCTACGACGAGTTCGCAGCGTGCCCAACTGACCACCCGCGCCTGAACGGCCCGCCTGCGCAGTACGCCGCCTGCGTCTCGGCAACGATGGGAGAAGGGTCGATGGATCTCGGCGACCTCACCCTGCCGGTCTCCTCGATGCACCTGCAGTTCGCGGTAACGAGTCCACCTGACAACGAACTCGAAGACTGCACTCCCCTCACCTGCCTGCCGGCGGTGCCGGGAACCACCACCCTCGAATCCGCGCCGGCGCGCATCTCGCTCGTCGATCAGCATGCCAACGAAGGGCAAGGGAAGGCGCAGGGGATCAACGCAGATGTGACGGCGACCGTCGAGGCCGCCGGCGACGCCAGGCGCCTTCCGATCGACTTCATCTTCGGGGCGCCGGTTCCGCCTTTTGTGGTGCCGGTGAAGGTGCACCTCGAGAGCCGATTCCTCGGCGACGACTGCTACATCGGCTCGAATGCCCATCCGATCGTGCTCGCGCCCCTGGCAACGGACCCGCCGGACAACTTCGCGTTCCAGGCGGACCCGAACGGATTCCCGGTCGAATTCATCAAACTGATCGGCTTCGGGCTCCGCGATGCCTCGTATGCGGTGCCGGGGGCGACGGGCTGCGGCTCCGGCAAAGGCGGGGGCGATGGGATCAACAAGCTCGTCAACCGCTCGCTGGGGCTTCCGGTGCCGGCAAACGCAAACGAAGCGACGTTCGCCGATAGCAACCTGGCTTTCGTCGCCGCACCGATCGACGGGACTCCGCCCGACGGAGGCGCCGCCATCCAGGCCGCGTTCGAAGCCGCCGAATAGAGGGGTGCCCGAGGATCGGAGGGGCCGGCCCGGCGCCGGCCCCTCCGCGTCCGCTCAGGCGAGGAGCTCTACCGGGGTGCCGTGATAGCCGGCGCGGGCGAGCAGGCGATCCTCGCCGCCCGGCCAGAGGGTCAGCCAGACCCCGGCCCGGTCCCCGTCCGGCTCCATCCGCAGCCAGGCCAGCGGAGCCGCGGGCGTGGCCCGCTTCCCCGCTTCGCGGATGAAGTGGTGGAAGGCGATCAGTTCCTCCCTGTTCAGGTACTGCTCGACGATCGAGTGGAAGAGGACGGTCGCGCGGCCGGGCGCCGGCTCCCGCAGCACCCGCTCCGCCCAGGCGGCGGCGCTGGCCTGCTCGACCTCGACCCGCCGCGTCCCCGTGATCTCCAGCGCCGCGCACACCCGCTCGATGCGGCCGGGCGGGTCGGGCCAGATGT
>JBQCEW010000186.1:0-6134 GCA_051959815.1 Solirubrobacterales bacterium | reverse complement strand
ATCGCGGTGCCGCTGAACACGGTCTTCGGGGTCGCTTGCGCGATCCTCCTCGTCCGCCACAAGTGGTGGGGCAACTTCCTCATCGACGCGGTGATCAACCTCCCGTTCGCGATCTCCCCCGTCGTCATCGGCCTCTCGCTCTTCCTCCTCTACGGCACCACCGGCTGGTTCGAACCGGCGCTCGCCGAAGCCGGGATCAAGATCCTCTTCTCGGTGCCGGGAATGGTGCTGGCCTGCATGTTCGTCTCGCTGCCGTTCGTGGTGCGGGAGACGGTGCCGGTGCTGCAGGAGATCGGCACCGAGCAGGAGCAGGCCGCCTCGACGCTGGGCGCGAACGCCTGGCAGACCTTCTGGCGCGTGACGCTGCCGGCGATCCGCTGGGGCGTCGCCTACGGCGTGGTGCTGACGACCGCCCGCGTGCTCGGCGAGTTCGGCGCCGTCTCCGTCGTCTCCGGCTCGATCTCCGGCCAGACGCAGACGCTGCCGCTGTTCGTCGAGAAGCAGTACGAGAACTTCAACCTCCCCGGCGCCTTCGGCGCCTCCATCCTGCTGGCGCTTCTTGCGCTGGCGACGTTGCTCGCAATGAACCTGCTGAAACGAAAGGAGGCCGCCTGATGGGAATCTCAGTCGAGGGAGCCAACAAGAGCTTCGGTGACTTTCAGGCGCTCAATGACGTATCGATCGAGGTCCCGACCGGGTCTCTAACCGCCCTGCTCGGGCCCAGCGGCTCGGGCAAGTCGACGCTGCTGCGGGCGATCGCCGGCCTGGAGACGCTCGACTCCGGGGAGATCCGGATCGACGGCGAGGACGTCGGCCGCAAGCCGACCCAGAAGCGCGAAGTCGGCTTCGTCTTCCAGCACTACGCCGCGTTCAAGCACATGACCGTGTTCGAGAACGTCTGCTTCGGGCTGAAGATCCGCAAGTGGGACAAGGCGAAAGCCGCGCGGCGCGTGCACGAGCTGCTCGACCTAGTCCAGCTTCCGGGCCTCGCCGACCGCTATCCCTCCCAGCTCTCCGGCGGGCAGCGGCAGCGGATGGCGCTGGCGCGGGCGCTGGCGGTGCAGCCGCAGGTGCTGCTGCTCGACGAGCCGTTCGGGGCGCTCGACGCGAAGGTGCGCAAGGACCTGCGGGCCTGGCTGCGCAACCTCCACGACGAGATGCACGTGACGACGATCTTCGTCACCCACGACCAGGAGGAGGCGATGGACGTCGCCGGCCAGCTCGTGGTGATGAACGAGGGACGGGTCGAGCAGTCGGGCTCAGCCGACGAGCTCTACGAGCACCCGGCGAACGAATTCGTGATGAGCTTCGTCGGCGAGGTCAACCAGCTCGGCGACCACTTCGTACGGCCGCACGATATGGAAGTTGTCCTCGACCCCGACGAGCGCACCCAGGAGGGCCTGGTCCAGCGGATCGTCACCCTCGGCTTCGAGGTCCGGGTCGAGCTCCTCCTCTCCGACGGGACCGAGGTCTGGGCGCAGCTGACCCGGGCCGAACTGCAGCGACTGGAGCTGCGGGAGGGCCAGATCGCCTACCTGCGCCCGGTCCAGGCCAAAAGCTTCAACGGTTCGTCGCCGTCACCCTCCCGCGGGGCCTCGACTCCCCACGGGTCCCCCGACGGCGGCGACGCAGGGGTACCTGCAGCCGTCTGAAGAGGCGACGGGGTGGGGCGTCTTCTTGCCGGGTGACGCCCCGCCCCACTTCGCCGCATCCCGACGCTCGGCGCGAGGTGGTGTCCGAGCCCCGCGGACACACAAACGGAAGTCGTGGTTCCTTTGTCGGCTCACCCCGGATAAAAGAACCACGAGTTGGAGATGCAACGCCGGCATGCGATTCCGTGGTTCCTTTGTCGGCGGTGGGACGACAAAGGAACCGCGCGATTGCTGCGCTGAGAGCGGCGAGGCCTGAGCTTTCGCGGCCGTAGAACGCCCTCCGCCTCTCCCTGCCTTGGGTCGTTCTTGCTGTCTTGCTATTCTTGAGTTAGATGATCAACAAATATAGAAAGGAGACACGATGACCAGAAACGTTGAGCGGACCACCTTTCGCTCGAGGGGTCGGATCGCGGGGCTGGTGCGGGACGAGAGCCCGGCTGGGACGGGGCAGAACCGGACCACGCAGGCCGATAACCGCGAGTCGTCGCTGCGGGGGGCCGACGAGGCGCTCTTCTACCGGGCGCGGTTGATCCTCGGCGACTCCCTCCCCCGCCCCCAGCGCTGAGCCATGGACGGCGAATGCGCTGACGGCACCTCAGGCGAATGCGCCGAATGTGTGACGCCCGCGCCTGAACCAAGCCCGCCCCCGCGAACTGCATCAAATTCTCCACCCAGCAGGTAGATAATTTGATGCAGTTGCGGGGGCGGTGGCTTTGGCGGCCCGCGCAACTCGAGGGCTGACGGGCCGCTTAGGTGCTTGCTATTTCGTGGCGCTTTTGGAGCCGCCTTTCGCGGGTTCTTCGGTCTGGAGCGGTTCGTCGGGCTGGGGGTAGGCCTGGACGGCCAGGTTCCAGCCTTTCAGGGCGAAGGTCACGTTTTTCGCGCCCGCGTACTGGATCGCGACGGTGTGGCCGCCTTTGCCCAGGACCGTCGTCTGCACGACCGTGTGGACCAGGGGCACCGGGGCGGGCGATTCGGCCGTCGCCGGGGCGAAGTTCACTTTCCCGGTCGACTGGCCGTCGACCAGGATCTGGATCGGACAGGCGAGTTCGGCGGTCGGTTTGGCTGCCGTGCAGGTCGCCTGACCCGAGAACGTGACGATGACCGAGCTGACTTCGGCCTTGGTCGCGAACGAGCTGAACGCGGTCGGGATGTAGCCGGCCGTGGTCGCATTGGCGGTAAACGGCGCGGTCCCGGCGGCGATCCCGACCACCGGCGGCTTCGGCGCCGTCGCCTTCGCCACGTAGAGGTTCGAGGCCGCCTTTTTCTTCAGGAACAGCGTCGAGGCCTTCTTGTTGCTCACGTAGACCTTCGCCGCCTTCTGGTTCGTCAGGAACGACTGGGCGACCGAGGGCACCACCGTGACCGAGACGGCAACCGCCGCCGCCAGCACGACCACCGTCGCTGCTCGGGGAGTGGACAGTCTTCTCTTCAGCAATTGATCCTCCATGTCTGCGGCCCCCGCACGGCTTCGGTGCCCTCGGTGGCCTTTCTTTACTAAGGGGGTCAATAAACTACAGAAGCTGTTACAGTTATGCGATCAAGTTGGTCAACAAAGTCGTTTACCCGGCAGGAAAGGACTTAACCCCGCATGAGAATCAAGACCCTCGCCATAGCGGCAATCGCCCTCCTCGGGCTCGCCGCGCCGGCGTCGGCCGGCGCCGTGACCCTGATCGGGTCGGGCTCCGTGGCCGCGCAGCCCGTGCTGCAGGCCCTCTTCGCGACCTACACGAAGAAGGTCAACCACAAGGTCCACTTCGTCTACACCGCCAACGGCGGCAACGCCGGCGTCAAAGACGTCCAGAACGGGACCAGCCAGTTCGCCGGGCAGGCTCGTACCCCCCTCCCCAGCGATGCGGGGACGACCTACATCAAGTTCTACCTCGACGGGCTCTGCATGGACGTCAACCCGAAGAACAGCCTCACCAACATCACGATCCAGCAGACCCATGACATCTACCGCGGCCTGCTCACCAACTGGAGTCAGGTCGGGTCGAACCTCGGCACGACGATCGACCCGGTCGGCCGCGACACCAACGGAGGGACCTACAACTTCTTCCTCCAGGCGGTGCTGAACAACGAACCGCCGGCCTCGAACGTCAACGCGCTGACCGCCGACGGCCTCGTCGTCAACGCGGTCAAGCAGGATCCGAACGCGATCGGCTACGCCGGCCTCGCCTGGCAGAAGAAGGGGTTGAAGACCCTCAAGGTCAACGGCGTCCCCTGCCAGGCCAGCAAGATCAGCGTCGAACCGCTGAAGTACCCGCTCTCGCGCTACATCTTCCTCGTCCTCCCGGGCGACGGAAGCTCGAGCCCGAAAGCGCTGCTCAAGTTCATCGACTGGGCGCGGCGCAGCCCGCTGGCGGGAGCGACCATCCTCGCGGCCGGCGGCGTCCCCGCCTTCAACAAGAAGTAGGCCGTTGCACGAGGAGCTCCCCCAGGAGTACGGGCCGAAATGGTCCGACCGGCGCGTCGAGCGGATGCTCGGCGCGCTGGTCTGCGGGGTCGTGGCGCTGCTGCTGGCGCTGATCGTCACCGTCTTCGTCCACGCCTGGCCGTCGTTCGCCCACAACGGCCTCGCCTGGTTCGGCTCCTCCGGCTCGGTCGAAGACCAGCTCAACGCGATCTCGCTCTCGGCTCAGACCGGCGGCGAATACGTCTACACCTTCCACGCCTGGCCGCTGATCTGGAGCACGATCCTGATCACCGGCGGCGCCGTCCTGATCGCGCTCGTCTCGGCCCTTTTCGTCGCCGTCTTCATCGTCGAGTTCGCGCCGGAGTGGATGAGCAACATCCTCCAGCCGGTCATCCGCTTCCTCGCCAGCGTCCCCTCGGTCATCTACGGCCTGCTCGGGGTGCTGGTCCTCGTCCCCTTCATCGGCAACCACCTGATCAGCGAGGAACAGAAGGCCTCGGTCGCCGGCGTCATCTCCCTCACCGGCTACAGCCTGCTGGCCGCGGTCCTCGTCCTCACGGTGATGATCGCGCCGCTGATGGTCTCGATCTTCAGCGACGGCTTGCGGGCGGTAAAACCGGGCTGGCTCGAGGCCTCCCTCGGGCTCGGCGTCAACCGCTGGCGGACGATGTGGAAGATCGGCGTCCGCAGCGCCCGCCCGGCGATCGTCGCCGGGACCATCCTCGCCGTCGCTCGCGCGCTCGGCGAGGCGGTGATGCTGGCGATGATCTCCGGCTCGGTCGCCTTTGCCCCCAACCCCGCCGACGGGCTGATATTCATCTACGAGCCCTCCCGCCCGCTGGGGCCGACGATCGTCAAGAACATCGACCAGCTCAGCTCTCCCCCCTTCAACGCGACCCTGTTCTCGATCGCCGCCGTCCTGCTCTTTTCGGCGGCCCTCTTCTCCCTCGCCGGCTGGACCGCACGGCGAGCGATGCGCAAATACCTCGCCCCCTGATGGAGTCCTCGCTGCAAAACCAGCCGCTGACGGTCCCGCCCGTCCCGCCGCCGGAGCAGACGGACCCGCCCGGCGCCCACCAACGCAAGGGGGCGGTCGAGGGCAGCGCCACCTGGAGCCTCACCGACCGCATCGGGCTCGCCTTCTGCTGGGCGCTCGGCCTGCTCTTCTGCGCGATCGCGGTGGCGATCGTCGTCTACCTGCTGGTCCAGGGGATCAAGTTCCTGCGCCCGGAGATGCTCTGGACGCCGGCCGCCGCGGGCTTCAACGAGACCGAAACCGGCGGCTTCTCCGACGCCCTCTTCGGCACCCTGATCGTCGCCGCGATGGGGATCGCCCTGGCGCTCCCGACCGGCGTCGCGATCGCGGTCTGGCTGGTCGAGTACGGGCGCCCGGCGACGCTCGCCCGGATCACCGAATCGACGATCGAGGCGATCGCCGGCATCCCCTCGATCGTGCTCGCCCTGTTCGGCACGGTGATCTTCTCCAACGCGGCGCTCGGCTTCCTCAGCCGCAGCACCGAAGGCGTCGTCTTCGGCCGCTCCTTCTTCGCCGCCTCGGCGATGCTCTCGCTGGTGGCGCTGCCACTGGTCGTCGCCAGCGTCCGCGAGGGGCTGAACTCGATCCCGCGCCACGTGCGCGAGGCCTCCTACGCGGTCGGCAAGACGAAAGCGGCGACGACGCGGCGGATCCTGCTGCCGACCTGCCGCCCCCAGGTCGCCACCGGCGCGATGCTCGGCCTCGGCCGGATCATCGGCGACACCGCGATCATCGTCGTCCTCCTCGGCGCGACCCAGAACTTCGCCCCGGTCGAAGGCGCCACCTTCCCGTTCGACTACCTGCGCGGCGCCGGCACCACCCTCACCAACTTCGTCTACGAGGCCTCCCCCACCGGGAACCTCAACCAGCCGGAGAAAGCCTACGCGGCGGCTTTCGTCCTGCTGCTGATGGTCCTGGCCCTGAACGCGGCCGTCGACGTCGTCCACCGCCGCGCGAGAAAGGTTGGAACGTGGAGTCACTGACCCCCGACGTTTCTGACTTCAGGCCCCCTATAAGGGGTATGAAGCCA
>JBQCEW010000185.1:0-14070 GCA_051959815.1 Solirubrobacterales bacterium | reverse complement strand
GGATTTGTTAGCGGCCGTTAATAACCGGCGGGGTGGCGAGCCACAAAACCTTCAGGGGAGTCGACCCAGGGGTCGTGCCAGCGCGGACCGGGGCCGCCGACGGTGTCGAAGGCGACGCCGGCGATCACCATCCAAGCGTGTTCGGCGTTGGCGTAGACGGTGATCCACTGGCCCGGACCGGGTTCGCCCCAGGTCTCAAGGCCGGTCGAGTCGAGCGGGCTTTCGAGGAAGCCGCCGCCATGGAGGGCGTAGCTGACCGCGCCCGAGCAGTCGTAGCCGGAGGATTCGAAGGAGCCGTGGCCGCCGCCCCAGATGTAGGGGGTGGTGGCGATCGCGTTGCCGGCGGCGATCACTTCCTGCACCGCCTGCGGCGCTGAGGCCGGGGCGCTGGCTTCGCTTTCGCTCAGCACCTGCGCTTCCTGGCCGGGGTTGAGCGGCGCCGGCATCAGGCCGGTGGTCTGGTCGCCCCCTTCGGCCGCGACCTGTTCGGAGATCGAGGCGAGGTTGTTGCTGAGCGCTTCTTCGCGCGACTCCAGCGCTTCCAACGCTTCCTGGCGTTCGGCCTGCGCCGCCTTCAGTTCGAGGAACCCGGCCTTGGCTTCCTTGCGCGCCGCGTTGACTTCGCGCTCCTTGGCGGCGACCGCGTCGCGCACTTCTTCGATTTCGGTGCGCTGCTTATCGAGCTTTTCGACTGCCGAGCGGATTTCGTTGCGCAGCGTCTTCACGCGGTTGACCACCGCGTCGTCGTAAGCCTGGATCTGGCGCAGGTATTCGGTCTGCGCCGCCATCTGCGACCAGTCTTCGGATTCGAGGATCGCGTTCAGCATGTCGGGCGAGCCGTTCTCGTAGATCGAGACGAGCCGGTCGCCGAGGACCCCGAGCGCCCGCTGCAGCTTCGCCCGCACCCGCTCCAGGTGCGCTTCTTCGGCTTCCAGCGCTGCGGTCGCGCGTTCGAGCTGGGCCTGCTTTTCGGCCAGTTCGGCCTCGATCGCTTCCTGTTCCTGTCGCAGCCGCGAGACTTCCCCCAGCTTCGAGTCGATCGCCCGGTTCTGTTCGGCGATCGTTTCCGCCAGCGCGCTGGAGCTTTCCCGCACCCCTTCCAACTTGTCCCGCGTCGCTTCCAGCTTTTCCTGCGGCGTCTTCGCCGGAGCCGTGCCTGCCCAGGAGCCGGCAAGCGCACAGAGCCCCGCAAGGAGCAGCACAGCGAAGATCAGGGCGCGGCGCCTAGCCGCGCTCGTGGAGGAGGCAAACAGCACGGCGGCGCAGGGTAGCGAAGCCCCTGCGCCGCTCTAGAAGTGGTCGATAACCCGCAAGTTTCCTTGCACTTGCAGGACTTTTCAGCTTGACGTCAAGCCAGCAGTTTGGCCTTGGCCTGGTCGAACTCCTCTTGGCTGAGGGCGCCTTTGTCTTTGAGCTCGGCCAGTTTGTGTAGTTCGTCGGCCGGGGAGCTGGCGTGGGCCTGCTGGCGGACGTATTCGTCGAAGTGTTTTTTCGCGTCGGCCTGGGCTTTGATCGTGCGGTCGCGCATTCCCTCGCCGCGGGCGATCAGGTAGATCAAGGCGGTGAGGAAGGGGATTAAGACGAGGAAGAGGACCCAGGCTGCCTTTGCCCAGCCCGACAGCTCGTGGTCGCGGAAGAGGTCGCTGAGGATCGTGATCAGGATCCAGATCCAGATCACGAAGAAGAAGATCTCGAGGGCGACGAGGAGGACTTCCCCGAAGCTGAAATTGGCAAGTGGCAATGGCATGCCGTTCCTTTCGGATTTGCGTGACTGGATACGCGGCGTTTCGCCTTCTAATTCTGGAACCTAAGCCGCGCTCCTGCCTGCGGCATCCGTAGTCAGCCTCATGAAGAAGAGGACGATCGCCACCGAGGTGGCGAGGTTGAGGCTGGAGACGCCCTCGCGCATCGGGATCGAGATGCGCGCCTCGGCGCGCTCGAAGACATCGCTGCTGAGGCCGTGGCGCTCGGTGCCGAAGGCGAGGATCGCGCGCGGCGGGATCACCCCGGGCCCCAGCTCCTCCCCCTCCGGGTCGATCGCCAGCAGCGGCCGGTCGCTCTGCGGCAGCGTCTCGACCCCGGCGACGGGGAGCGCGAACTGCAGGCCGGCGGCGCCGCGGATTGCGTCCGGGTGCCAGGGGTCGTTCTCGCCGGTGGCAATCACCGCCGCCGCGCCGCCGGCGGCCGAGACCCGGATGCAGGCGCCGATATTGCCCATGTTGCGCGGCTGCTCGAGCAGGATCGCCGGTGCCGGCGCGGGGTCGGCGAGGGCGGCCTCGAGGTCGACCTTGGGCCGGCGGGCGATCGCGGCGACGCCGGTGTGCGGGACCAGCGGCACCAAGTCCGCCAGCGTCTCCTTGTCGACCCGCTTGACCCGGTCGGCAAGCTGCCCCGCCAGATCCGGCGCCAGGTCTGCGGCCATCGCGTCGAGCGAGGCCGGGTCCACCGCCACCGCCTCGACCAGCTCGGCGCCGAAGCGCAGCGCGTGCTTGAGCGCGTGGAAGCCCTCGACGACGGTCAGCTCGGGATCGCGGCGCGCGGTGCGGAAGCGCACCGCGCGTTCGTGCTCTGCGCGGCCCATCGCCGAATCATTACCGGCCCGGGAGCGATCAGGCGGGCACCGCGGCCTGCGCGATCTGGTCGCGGCCGCCCGCCTTCGCCATGTAAAGCGCCTTGTCAGCGCGCCCGAACAGGTCGTCGATGCTCTCGCTGAAGTCCCAGGTGGCGAGTCCGGCCGAACAGGTCTGCCCCATCGGCGTCCCCTCCCGCAGGCGCTCGACGACCTCGCACGCCTGTTCGGGGTAGGTGCGCGGGAGCACGACGAGAAACTCCTCGCCGCCGAAGCGCACGATCGTGTCTTCGCCGCGCAGGGCTTCGTCCCAGGCGCGAGCGCAGGCGCGCAGCATCTCGTCGCCGGCGAGGTGACCGTGTGTGTCGTTGTAGGTCTTGAAGTGGTCGAGGTCGAGGATCGCGACGCTGAGCGGCGAGCCGGAGCGGCGGGCACCGGCCATCTGACGCGGCAGCATCTCCTCCAGCGCGCGGCGATTCGGCAGGCCGGTGAGGGAGTCGTGGGTTGCCATGTCCTGCACCTTGCCCAGCAGCTCCTCGCGTTCGGCCTCGACCTGCTTCAGCTCGGTGACGTCGGTGGCGCGGGCGTAGAGCAGCGACTCGTCCGGGGAGAGCTGCGAGCTCCACTGAATCCAGTGCCAGCTTCCGTCTTTGGCTCGATAGCGATTTTCGAAGCGCAGCGTCGGCGTTCCCTCGAAGAGGGCAGCCGCCTCGGCTTCGGTGCGCTCACGGTCGTCGGGGTGGACGAACTCGAGGAAGGGCGTCGCCCGCAACTCGTCGAGGCCGTAGCCGAGCTGCTGCGTCCAGGCATCGTTCAGCTCGACGAAGTAGCCGTCCATGTTGGCGGTGCAGAGCATGTCCCGGGAGAGGTCGAAGAAGCGACGGGCGCGCTCGTCGGCGCGGGTGCGGCGGGCGACGATGCCGGTGATCAGCATCATCACCACGCTGAGCGAGATCAGGGTGAAGAGCCAACGGGTCAGCGGCGAGTAACCGGCGGTGTTTTCCACCAGCAGGAGGACGACGCCGTAGGTCAGCAGCAGCCAGGCGAGATGGGCGGCCGCCACCTTGCGCGGGAAGTAGATGGAGGCGATCAGGGTCGACCAGACGAAGATCGTCCCGTACTGGCCAACCGCGATGCCGCTCTCGTAGATCAGCAAGCTGGTGGTCACCGCGACCCCGGCGAGGATCAGGTGGATCGCTGCTTGGGGTACGCGCGAGGCAAAGGTCCAGAGGACCGCGCCGACCCCGGCCATCGCCAGCGCGGTGAGGATCAGCGCGACGTAGTCGCCGCCGCTGGGGTGTGGCAGCACGAGGGAAATTCCGACCAGCCCGGCGCCGGCGACAAGGAGGGCTGCCACGGCTCGCACCCGCGTGCGATTTGCCGGCCGGAGGCTTACCCGATTCTGACTAGCCGCCATCGCTGGCAGCATCGGCAAACGCGGGTGTTTTCTTTAGTCGCGTACCACCTGGAACTGGCTCATCAAGCCGTGGTCCTCGTGGTCCAGCATGTGGCAGTGGACGACGAATTTGCCGGTGTAATCGGAGAAGTGACCGGCAAGGAGAATTTTTTCATTGGGGTAGAGAAAGAACGTCTCCTTGAGGCAGTCTTCCCAAGGCGGCGGCGCCTTGCCGTTGCGCTCCAAGAGGTACCAGTCGGTGTGGTGCAGGTGCATGATGTGGGCGACGCTCGTCTTGTTGACGAGCTCCCAGGTGACGGTGCTGCCGAGCTTCGGCTTCGTCTCGACGTAGGCCGGGTTGAAGGTGCGGCCGTTGATCCGCCAGGTGGTTTTGAAGAAGCCGCCGATCGTGATCTCCCAGCGGTGGTCGGGCTTGCGGCTGACCTTGCGCGTCCACTCCGGCAGCGGGCGCAAGTGGCGCGGGACGTGGGTGCGGTCGGGCAGGCGCTCGCCGCTGACCCGGAACTGCATCAGCGCCCCGCCGTAGGTATGGGTGCCTTCGGGGTTGCGGCCGGGGTGGCGTTTGCTGCTGCGCAACTCGACGGTCTCCCCCGCGTTGCCGGCGAAGTCGACGATCACCTCGACCCGCTCGGCCGGGCCGAGGAGGATTTCGCGGCGGCGGACCGGCTTCGGCATCAGACCGCTGTCGGTCGCGATCTGGACCATCGGGGCGCCGTTTGAGAGGTGCAGGTTGTAGCTGCGGAAAGCCGAGATGTTGAGGATGCGCAGCCGGTAGCGGCGCGGGCTGACCGGGTGGTGGGGCATGAAGGCGCCGTTGACGAGGACGCTCTCGCCGAGGATGCCGTCGGCCGGGGGGCGCTTGTTCGTGAAGGGGTCGATGAGTTGGTTGTGGGCGTCGAAGGTGCGGTCGCCGATCATCAGCGGCAGGTCGCGCTCGCCCCGCGGCAGCGGCAGCGAGTCGTCGAGCTCGTCGTCGACGATCCACATCCCAGCCAGGCCTTTCCAGCTATGCCGGGCGGTGCGGTCAAGGCGGTGGTCGTGGTACCACTGGAAGGCGGCGCGTTCGGGATGCCCGTCCTCCATCAGGTCGTAGACGTACGTTTTCCGCGCGCCCGGCTCGAGCAGGAAGTCGTTGCCGGAGAGGCGCGGCGGCAGATTGCGCGGGATCTGGCAGTAGAGCGAGGCCGGCTGGGACTTGGTGAGGCCACCGGGGTAGCCGTCGAACTGGGTGCGGTTGTGGCCGCCGTGGAGGTGGATCGAGAGCTCCCCCACCTTCGTCGGCAGCTCGTGGTGGAAGGTGACGTGGGTGCGATGACCGGCGCGGCGGCGGACCGTCGGCCCGGGGAAGCTGCCGCCGAAGGTCCAGAGGCGCGTCTTGGGGCCGGGGAGAATCTGCTGCTCGGCCTCGCGGATCGGAATCTGGATGTGGTCGCCGTCGAGGACCGGCGGGATCGGCAGCCGCTCGCGGAACGGCACCGCGGCGAGAGCCGGCGGCGGCTCGGAGGAGATCGGCAGCAGCCCGCCGCCCCTGCCCCTCAGGGGCAGGAGGACGGCGAGAGCGCCGCCGCCAAGGGCGCCGAGGAAAGCCCGGCGCCCGAGGCGGTGTGCATCTGAGGGTTGCCCAGTCGTTTCCGGTTAGGCGGTCGGCGCGGGCGTGACGGTCACCTGACCGTGCATCCACGGGTGGACGGCGCACTGGAAGTAGAGCGTCGTACCGGGAGCGGCGGTCACCTGCTGAGAGAAGGTGGCCCCCTTCTTTTCGCCGGTGAACCAGGAATCGCCCTTCTTGCCGGTGGCGTTGCCCATCGTGCTCCAGCCTTCAGGACCGGCTTTCGCCGGGTTCATGGTGATCTTTTCGGTTTTCGGGTTGAAGCCGTGCCATTTGGCGATGGCGAGGCAAATGTGCTTCGGGGTGAAGCAGTTTTTCCGCGCCTTCGCGGTCTTCGGAATCGAGCCTTTGGTGACCAGCGCGAAGGTGTGCGGGCCGACCTCTTTCGGGTTCGTTTCGTTGACGATTTCGAGCTGGTCGCCGTAGGCGACGGTTTCCGGGGCGACGAACTTCAGCTTCCCGTGGGTGAGCTCGATTTTGACCTGGTCGGTCGTGCCGGTGTCCGGAACCGTTCCCGTTGCCCCGGCGAGGCTAGAGCTGCCGAGGACGGCGGCGAGGGCGGCTGCCGGGACAACGAGGGCCAATGCCCGCAGGCGGGCGCGGCGTGAAAGCTTGCTATGCAAGGCGTGCCTTTCTTCTGGTTGAGATTGATCCATCTCGGCAACTCCCCAGCGTTGCCGAGCGCTGGACGGTAGTACGCCGGTCGGCGGGCTTCAAGGCAACTCTGGTCAGTACCAAAACCTCTACTCACTTTTGGTGCTTTTGCACCCCCGGTACCCTCTAGCGATCCCAGTGACGAGCTTCCTTCACACCTGCTATCGAATCGGCGACATCGACCGCTCCGTCGCCTTCTACGAGAAGCTCGGCTTCGAGGAGGTGCGGCGGATGCCGATCGGCGAGGAGGCGATCAACGTCTTCATGGCCCTGCCCGACGAGGACCCCCGCCTCGAGCTCACCTACAACCACGGCGTCGGCTCCTACGACCTCGGCACCGGCTACAACCACATCGCCCTCCTCGTCGACGGCAACCTCGACGCCACCCTCGAGCAACTGGCGGAGCTGGGCATCGAGCCCGAAAAGCCCCCCTACCGCCCCGGCGGCCGCACCGAGGGCCACCGCATCTGCTTCGTCCGCGACCCCGACGGCTACCGCATCGAGCTGATCGGGGAGTAGCCGATGGCTTACATCCTCTTCGAATTCATCAACAAGTGGATCGAGGGAGGGCGCTTTCCCCGCGAGGAGCTCCGCATCCGCTGGTGGATCGCGGTACCAGGTCTCTTGGTCCTCCTGGCCCTCGCCGCAGCACTGGTCATCGCCTGGCTGGATTGAAGTCCATTCAACTCGTGGTTCCTTTGTCGTCTCCGACCCGACTAAAGAACCACGAGGATCAGCCACTACCGAGGGCCTTCTGTGCGGCCCGTTCCCCCTCCGCAGTCAGCTCCCAGACTCCTCTCGGGGAATCATTTTTGAGCAGACCTTGCTTCCTTAGAGTGAGCCTCGTGAAGGCAACCCGGTTCTTCCAGCGCACGTCGCCGCTATCCAGCTTTCTGTAGTCCAGCTCCGTTAGGCGATCCGCGAGGCGCCTGCCAACGGCTTCCGTGACTTCATTGGCGTGAGCGCTTCCACCTTGCTGCAAGAGCTCGATGAGGAGCGGTGCCTCGTACTCCCGCTCGGAAAGAATCGATCCAGGAGCCGCACGCCCTGACCTCGGCAGCTCCGGTCGTGGCCCCCCACCTCCTGCAAGAGCCGAGCTGCTGCCCCCTTCCAGCTCACGCAGGATCCGGCGCAAGACACTGTTGACGTCGTCAACCAGTGGCTCGGCCCGCTCCTGTATCGCCGCGAACACATCCTCATCTAGAGTAACCTGGACCATGTTTCCCCTTCTTGGTTGGAGGGACCAATATAGAAGGTCAATAAGGAAATGTCAAGCTGGGAGCCCTGGCGGGCTCCGCTTTGTTCGTCAAGAATTGAGGGAGGTGATCAGCCTGGGCTGATGCCACCGCCGGGGGGTGGTGCGGGCGCCGGGGTGGGTTCGGGTTCGGGTTCGGGTTCGGGAGCTTCTTCTTCGGCGGGTTCTTCGCCTTCGGGCTTTTCCTTGGCTCCCTTTTCTTTGCCTTCTTCTTCTTCGGATTCGTAGCTTTCTTCTTCTTCGTAGCCGCTTTCGGAGCTCGAGGAGGAAGAGGTGTGGCCGCTGCTCAGACCTTCGAGTTCGGGTTCGGCCGCCTGTTCGAATTCGGGGCAGTCGCCTTCCTGGGCGGACGACATGTAGGCCTGCCAGATCGGGCCGGCGGTGGGACCGCCGAAGCCGGTGTATTCCCGCGACTGCGGGTGGCCGACCCAGACGGCGGTCGAGTATTTCGGCGTGTAGCCGACGAACCAGGCGTCGGAGAGCCCCTCCGAGGTCCCGGTCTTGCCGGCCTCGGAGCTGCAGCCCATGTAGGTGTAGCCGGCGCCGGTGCCCTGGGTGATCACGCCCTCGAGGATGCGGGTGACCTCCCAGGCTTCACCGGGGCTGAGGACCCGTTCGCCAGAGCCTTTGTCGAAGTTGTCGACCTTGCCGTTGGGGAATTCGACCCGGCTGACCGCGGTCGCGTCGTGGTGGATGCCGCCGTCGGCGAGGGTCGCGTAGGCGTCGGCCATTTCCAGCGGCGTGACGCCGATCGCGAGCCCGCCGATCGCCTCCGCCGGCACCGACTGCAGCGGCGATTCGATCCCCATTTCGTGCGCGGTCTGGGTCACGTTTTCCGGCCCAACGTCGAGGTCGAGCTGGGCGAAGACGACGTTGACCGAGTCCCAGGTCGCGCTTTCCAGCGACATCGTGCCGCCGCCGGGCTCGGCGTTGTTGACGGTCCAGGTGCCGCCGCCGGGGATGTCCAGGGTCATCGGCGAGGTGCCGTTGTAGTAGGTGGTGGCGGGGTCGATCCCCTCCTTGATCGCGGTCGTCAGCACGAAGGTCTTGAAGGAGGAGCCGGGCTGGCGGTGCGCCTGCCAGGCATAGTTGAACTGGCTTTCTTCGGCGCTGCCTTCGGTCGAGGCGAGGGCGACGATCGCCCCGGAGTTGGGATCGACGGAGGCGAGACCCGCCGCCGGACCGCCTTCGGGGTAACAGACGTAGCAGGCGTTTTCCACCGCTTCTTCGGCCTTCTGCTGCAGGTCCGGGTTGATCGTCGTGTAGGCCTTGAGGCCGCCGTTGCGGACGGTGTTGATCCCATACTTTTCGATCAGTTCGTTCTGGACCAGGTCGAAGAGGAACGGGTCCTTGATCACCTGGTACTTGTGGCCCGGGTGCAGGCCCAGGCCTTCGGTGCGGGCGGTGCGGTATTCGGCGCCGGTGATGTAGCTCTGTTCGTGCATCGCGTTCAGCACCTCGTTGCGCCGCTTCAACGCCGCCTTCGGGTCGAGGAACGGGTTGTATTCCGACGGCGCCTGCGGCAGCCCGGCCAGCAGCGCCGCTTCCTTCAGTTCGAGGTCCTTCGCCGGCTTGCTGAAGTAGGTCTGGGCGGCGGCCTCGGCTCCCACCGCCGTCTGCCCTTCGACCGTCCCGTACGGCGCCGTGTTCAGGTACTGGGTGAGGATCCAGGTTCGGCTGTGCTTGTCGAACAGTTCGTTGGCGAGGGCGGCTTCCTTGATCTTCCGTTCCAGCGTGTCCTGCGGGTTCTGGATGTAGAGGTTGCGGACGAGCTGCTGGGTGATCGTCGAGGCGCCCTGCACCGGCTTGCCCCCCGCCTCCAGGTCCTTGACGGCGGCGCGGGCGATCCCCTGCGGGTCGAGCGCGTCGTGCTCCCAGAAGCCCTTGTCCTCGATCGCGACGGTGGCGTCTTTGAGGTCTTCCGGCAGCGCTTTCGCCCGCACCGGCTGGCGGATGTTTTCGGAGCGGATGAAGCCGATCAGGCTGCCGTCAGCGGCGTAGATCGCCGAGGAGCGCCCCTTCTGGACCGGCTTCAGGCTGGAGAGCGGCGGCGCGGAGTTGTAGATGTTGATCGCCCAGGCGGCCGCGATGCCGCCGGCGACCAGCACCAGCGCGGCGAAGATCCCCAGCGGGATGGCGAACTTGTGCCAGACAGAGTGGTGCGGCTTGCGACGCCGCCTGCGGACCCGCGAGGCCATTCGTCTCGGATTGTAGGGAGGTGCGCGGCTTGGCACTCCGGGATACCTGAGCGCGCAATCCCAGTTGCCATCCCGATAGGCTCGCGCCCGGCAGCGGCACTTTCTGGGAGAGAGGAACAACTGATGAAACTTGTAATCGGGATCGTCCGCCCCGAGCAGGCGAACCAGGTCCTGGAGGCACTCCACCGGGCCGAGGTCCGGGGGTTCTCGATGAGCCGGGTGCAGGGCCACGGCGGCGAGGTCGAGCGGGTCGAGACCTACCGCGGCACGACCGTGCAGATGGGGCTATCGGAGAAGGTCCGGTTCGAGGTCGCCGTCTCCGATTCGTTCGTTGACAAGGCGGTGGAAGCGATCTGCGAAGGCGGGCGCACGGGCGAAGTCGGCGACGGCAAGATCTTCGTCGTGCCGCTGGACCACGCGGTGCGGATCCGCACCGGGGACACCGACGAAGGCGCCGTGACGCCGGTGAGCCGATGAACGCCGGGATCGATACGGGCGATACCGCCTGGATGCTCGTCGCCACCGCGCTGGTGCTGATGATGACGCCGGCGCTGGGGCTCTTCTACGCCGGCCTGGTGCGCTCGAAGAACACGCTCAACACCTTCATGATGAGCATCGCCGCGATCGCGGTCGCGGCGGTGACCTGGGCCGCGGTCGGCTACTCGCTCGCCTTCGACGGTGACGGCAGCATCGTCGGCGGCCTCCACAACGCCTTCCTCAACGGCGTCGATTTCGCGCCGCGCCCAGGCGGGACGATCCCCGAGCTTGTCTTCTTCGCCTTCCAGGCGACCTTCTGCATCATCACCGTGGCGCTGATCTCCGGTGCGGTGGTCGAGCGGATGCGCTTCGGCGCCTTCCTCGTCTTCGCGGCGCTGTGGTCGGTGGTCGTCTACGCCGTGCTCGCCCACTGGGCCTTCGGCGACGGCTGGCTGATGGCGCACGGGACGCTCGACTTCGCCGGCGGGGTGCCGGTCGAGATGGGCTCCGGCTTCTCGGCGCTGGCGGCGGCGCTCGTGGTTGGCGCGCGCAAGGACTACGGCCGCCAGGCGCTCCTCCCCCACAACGCCGTCTACGTCCTGCTCGGCGCCGGCCTGCTGTGGTTCGGCTGGTTCGGCTTCAACGGCGGCAGCGGCTTCTCGACCGGACACCCGAGCGTGCTCGCCTTCACCAACACGCTGCTCTGCCCCGCCTGCACGCTGATCGTCTGGTTCGCGCTCGACCTCGCCCGCGGCCGCAAAGTGACGGCGATCGGCGCCGCGACCGCGATCATCGTCGGCTGCGTCGCGATCACGCCGGCGGGCGGCTTCGTCAGCCCCGGCTGGGCGATGCTGCTCGGGGCGCTGGCAGCGCTGCCGAGCTACGGGATCATCGTCTGGCGCACGCGGACCCGGGTCGACGAGACGCTCGACGTCCTCGCCGCCCACGGCACCGCGGGCTTCTTCGGGATCCTCTTCATCGGCTTCTTCGCCCAGGCGAGCTGGAACGGCGTCTCCGACGGACTTTTCTACGGCAACGCGGCCCAGTTGGGCCACCAGGCGCTGGCGGCGCTGGCGGCGCCGATCTACGCCTTCGTCGCCACCTTCGTGCTGCTGAAGCTGATCGGCGCGCTGATGCCGCTACGGGCCAGCGACCGCGAGGAGGCGATGGGCATGGACGTCGTCCAGCACGGCGAGGAGGCCTACGTCACCGGCGAGGGCGCGATCCTGCTTCTGCCGGATGACGTCGGCAAAGCCGGCGTTCCGGTGGCGGATCCGGGTTGAGCGACTACGTCCAGGTGATGACCACGGCCGGCTCCGAGGAGGAAGCCGGCCGTATCGCCTCCCTGCTGGTGGAGCGCCGGCTCGCCGCCTGCGTGCAGGTGATGGGACCGATCACGAGTCGGTACCGCTGGCAGGGCAAGGTCGAAGAGGAGCGTGAGTGGCAATGCCTGGCGAAGACGACCCGCGCCGCCTATGAGGCGGTCGAGGCGGCGATCCGCGAGGCCCACTCCTATGACGAGCCGGAGATCGTCGCCACCCCGATCGTCGCCGGCTCCCCCAGCTACCTCGCCTGGATCGACGAGAACGTCGGCTAGGCGCGGAGGCGGTAGCCGCGGCTGAACAGCCTCAGGTTGAAGAGGAAGAGGGCGGCGGTGGCTGCCGTTAGGGCGAGGAGGGAGAGGGCGATGCTGACTTCGGTGAAGCCGACGAAGCCGTAGCGGACCAAGTTGATCATGTAGAAGAGCGGGTTGAAGCGGGTCAGGGTCTCGAACGGCTGCGGCAGCAGCGCGGCGGAGTAGAAGACGCCGCCGAGGAAGATCAGCGGCTGCAGGACGAAGGTCTGGGCGAAGGCGACGTCGTCGAACTGTTCGGCGCGGACGCCGATCAGCACCCCGAGCTGGGAGAAGAAGAAGCCGACCAGGGCCAGCGCCGGGATGAGGACGAGGACGTGCTCGACCGGGAGGCCGACGAGGACCACCGAGACGAGGAAGGTCAGCGTCGCCACGATCAGGCCGCGCATGAAGCCGCCGAGCGAGAAGGCGAGCAGCAGCTCGGCCGGCGAGGCGGGCGAGGAGAGCTGGTCCTGGATCGCCCCCTGGAACTTCTGCTGGAGGATCGAGGAGGAGTTGTTGGAGAAGGCGTTGGTGGAGAAGGCCATCATGATCAGCCCGGGGATGACGAAGAGGACGTAGTCGATCCCGTGCAGGTGCTTGATCCGCGAGCCGAGCGCCGCCCCGAAGACGGTGATGTAGAGGAACGTTTCCAGCATCGGCGCGCCGATCGTCTGCTTCTTGATCTTCAGGAAGCGGTTGCACTCGCGGCGCCAGAGCGTCGCGAAGCGGATCTGCGCGGAGCTCATCGGGACCTTCACGCCTCGACCTCGTCGGCGGCGAGCTCGATGTGCGAGCGGGAGAGCTCTTTGCGGCCGACCAGCGCCAGGTAGGCGTCCTCGAGGTTCGGCACCTCGAAGCGCTCGGCCAGCTCGGGGCTGGTGCCCTCGGCGACGATCTGCCCCTCGGCGATGAAGGCGATCCGGTCGCAGAGCTGCTCGGCCTCCTCCAGGTAGTGCGTGGTGAGGAGGATCGTCGTCCCCTCCTGGTTGATTTTCTGGACGTAGTGCCAGAGCTCCAGGCGCAGCTCGACGTCGACGCCGGCGGTCGGCTCGTCGAGGATCAGCAGGCGCGGCCGGTGCATCATCGCCCGGGCCAGGATCAGCCGCCGTTTCATCCCGCCGGAGAGGGTGCGGGTGCGTTCGTCGCGCTTCTCGGTCAGCGAGAAGGTCTCCAGCAGCTCCTCGGTGCGCTCGCGGCGCTCCTTACGGGGCATCCCGAAGTAGCCGGCGTGGTAGTCGAGCGTCTCCGCGACCGTGAGGAACCAATCAATATTTGGCTCCTGGGGCGCCAACCCGACCGCCTGCCGCGCCTCGGCGTAGTTACCGATCGCGTCATGGCCGAAGACTTCGATCGAGCCGCCGGTCGGCTGTGCGAGCCCGGTCGTGCAGTGGATCAGCGTCGACTTGCCGGCTCCGTTGGGCCCGAGCAGGCCGAAGAACTCGCCCTCCTCGATGTCGAGCGAGACGCCGCGCAGCGCCTCGACCCCCGTCGGGTAGCGCTTCTGCAGGTCGTCTATGTGGAGCGCCTTCATGCGAGGCACCACACTAGCCACCCGGAGACGTAGGCTCCGAGCGTGCCCGCTCCACTGCTTGCCGTCGACGCGCCCTCGATGCTGTTCCGGGCCTTCTACGCGCTGCCGAAGACGATCACCGGACCGGACAGGAAGCCCGTGAACGCACTACTAGGGACGGCGAACCTGATCCTGCGCGAGGTCGAAGTGCACGAACCGCGGGCGGTGGTGCTCTGCTTCGGGCCGGACGCGGCGGCCTACCGGACCGAGCTCTACCCCGCCTACCACGCGGAGCGCGAGGAGGCGATGCCCGATGAGCTGCCGCACCAGTTCGCCGACGCGCGCGAGTTCTTCGAGGCGTTCGGCTGGACGGTGGCGACGGCCGAGGATCTCGAGGCCGACGACCTGCTCCACACCTACGCGCGGCTCGAGGCCGAGGCGGGCGGGCGGGCGCTGCTGCTGACCGGCGATCGCGACATGTACCAGTGCGCGGCCGAGGACGTGACCGTCCTTTACGTGCGCACCGGCGGCAAAGGCGCCGAAGAAGTCGGCCCGGCGGAGGTGCGCGAGCGCTACGGGATCGACCCCGAGCTGGTCCCCGACTTCATCGCCCTGCGCGGCGACCCCGCCGACGGCCTGCCCGGGGCCAAAGGGGTCGGGCCGAAGACGGCGGCGGAGCTGCTGCGGCAGCACGGCTCCCTGGAGGCGATCCTCGACAGCGCGATCCGCGAGCGCCGGCCGGCACTGCGCGCGGCGCTGATCGAAG
>JBQCEW010000184.1:0-6381 GCA_051959815.1 Solirubrobacterales bacterium | reverse complement strand
CAGGTGATCCAGATCGACGTCACCGACGGCAACCTGCGCTGCGAGCGCCAGGCCGAGTACGGCTACGACACCGTCGAGGTCGAGCTGCCGGCCGTGATCAGCGTCGGCGACGCGATCAACGAGCCGCGCTACCCGAGCCTGAAAGCGATCATGGGCGCGAAAAAGAAACCGCTCGACTCGAAGGCGACCGGCGACGTCGGCATCGACGCCGGCCAGGTCGGCGAAGGCGGTTCGAAGACCAAAGTGCTCGGCCTCAACCCGCCGCCGGCGAAGGAAGCGGGCGAGATCATCGAGGACGAGGACACCAACGAGACGGTCGAAAAGATCGTCGCTTGGCTCGACGAGAGGAAGCTGATCTAAATGGCAGGGATTCTGGTTTACGCCCTCCACGACGACGAGGGCAACTTCAATAAGAACTCGCTCGGGGCGATCTCCGAGGCGACCAAGCTGGCCGGCGAAGTCGGCGGCGAAGCCGCTGCGCTGGTCGTCGGCGATGTCGCCGACGACGCTTGCGCCAGCCTCGGCAACTACGGCGCCGCCAAGGTCTACCGGGCCAAGGGCGTCCCGGAGGGCCTGGCCCAGCCGATCGTCGACGCGATGGCCAAGGTCATCGGTGACCAGGGCTTCTCCTACGCCCTGTTCGGCGGCGGTCTGCTCGGCTTCGAGATCGGCGCCGGCCTCACCGCCCGCCTCAACGCCGGGGTGACGATGGAGGTCACCGCGGTCAAGGTCCAGGACGGCAAACTCGTTGTCGAGCGGCCGATCCTGCAGGACTCCGAGATCGCCGACGTCGGCTACGTCTCCGAGCCCGGCATCATCATCGGCCGCCTCAACGCCTTCGACGCCAACGAGTCCGGCGGCAGCGCCGAGGTCGTCGACGTCGACGTCGAGCTCTCCGAGTGGTCGTCCAAGGCGAAGCTGGTCCAGCGTGGCGAGCAGCGTGGCGCCGACGTCAACATCGAGGACGCCGACATCCTCGTCGGCGGCGGTCGCGGTCTCGGCGCTGCCGAGGGCTTCAAGCTCTGCGAGGAACTCGCCGAGTCGATGGGCGGCGCGGTCGCCGCGACCCGCGCGGTCGTCGACGCCGGCTGGTACCCCTACGCGGCCCAGATCGGCCAGACCGGGAAGACGGTGGCGCCGAAGCTGTATCTCGCCGCCGGCGTCTCCGGGGCGATCCAGCACAAGGTCGGGATGCAGAACTCGGAGAACATCCTTGCGATCAACAAGGACCCGAACGCCCCGATCTTCGAGTTCTCGGACCTCGGCGTGGTGGGCGACCTGCACAAAATCGTCCCCAAGCTGACCGACGCGATCAAGGCGAAGAAGGGCTAGAGCGATGCCAGTAGCTCCGAGCGAGTTCCCGCCCCCGTTCGATCCGGCCGACGTCATCGTCGGTCCGACCGACCCGGAGGACGAGCGAATTGAGGTTGGCGTGGCGATCGTCGGCGGCGGGCCCGCCGGCCTCGCCTGCGCCAACAAATTGATGCAGCTCCTCGAGAACGAGCCGGAGCTACTGGAGAAGCTGGGCGAAGTCCCGGTCGCGGTGATCGAGAAGGGGAAAGTCGCCGGTGCGCACTTGCTCTCCGGCGCCAATGTCGACCCCTCGGCGCTGACCAGGCTCTTCCCCGACCTCGATCCGGCTGATTGGCCGCCGGTCTACCAGGAGGTGACGAAGGACGCGACGTACTTCCTCACCAAGAGCAAAGCGTTCCCGCTGAAGCCGCCGCCGCCCAACTTCCGCAAAGAGGGGACCTACACGCTGTCGGTCTCCAAACTCGGCCGCTTCCTCGCCGAAAAAGCCGAAGAGGCGGGCGTCTACATCCTCACCGAGACCGCCGCGACCAAGCTGCTGGTCGAGGACCGGATCGTCAAGGGCGTCCGCTCGGGCGACCGTGGCCGCGGCAAGGAAGGCGAAGAGCTCGGCAACTTCGAGCCCGGATCCGACGTGGTCGCGAAGGCGACCGTGCTCGCCGAGGGCACGATCGGCCACCTCACCTACGCCGCGATGGACTACTTCGACATGCGCGACGGCTCCGACCCGCAGGTCTGGGAGCTCGGGGTCAAGGAGGTCTGGGAGGTGCCGAAGCCGCTCGACCGGGTGATCCACACGCTCGGCTGGCCGCTGCGCTGGAGCCCGCGCTACAAGGAGGCGGGCGGCAGCTTCATCTACCCGATGGGCGAGGACAAGGTTTGTTTCGGCCTCGTCGTCGGTCTCGACACCACCGACGCCACCTTCTCCGTCCACGACGCCCTGCAACTTTTCAAGACCCACCCCTTCATCGCCAAGATCATCGAGGGCGGCAAGCGGGTCGGCTGGGGCGCGAAGACGATTCCCTCGGGCGGCTACTGGGCGCTGCCGAAGCGCTTCTCCGTGCCCGGGATGCTGATGGCCGGCGACGCCGCCGGGATGGTCAACATCGCCGAACTCGCGGGCGTCCACTACGCGATGCACGCCGGGATGTACGCGGCGGAAGCGATCGTCGAATCGCTGAAGAAGGACATCGACTCGGTCAACTTCGAAAGCTACGACGCGATGATCCGCGACTCGGTGATCGAGAAGGACCTCTACCGCTCGCGGAACATGAAGCAGCCGCTGACCAAAGGCCTGATCTTCGGCGGGATGATGGGCAGCTCCATGGTCGCGACCAAAGGCGCCTTCCCCGGCGGCCACTGGAAGATCGAGGACAACGCCGAGATCCCGGTCTTCGAGGGCAAGGCGGGCGACAAGTACCCGAATCCCGACAACGAGGTGACCTTCAACAAGCTCGACTCGGTCTTCCTCTCCGGCAACGCCACCCGCGACGACGCACCGAACCACGTCCGCATCCAGACTCGCGTCCCGCGCGAGGTCGCGCAGACTTGGGTCTCGATGTGTCCGGCCCAGGTCTACGAGATCCCCGAGGACCAGCTCGAAAACGGCAACGCCGAGGTCGACGTCCACGTCACCGCCTCCAACTGCGTCCAGTGCGGTGCGATCACCGCCAAGGGCGGCCGCCTGACGCTGCCCGAGGGCGGCGACGGGCCGCTGTACCAAGAGACCTGATTCGGTAGCGAAGCTGTTGCTCTAACGGCACGATCCGCGCGCCATGCGTGCGGGTCGGCCACCTAGGGTCGGCGGGTGCTCCCCGTCGGATCCTTCGTCAACGATGTTGCCGGCAGCGTCGGGTTCATGGCGGCTTCAATAGCCGTTGGCGGTTTCTTACTTCAAGCGCTGCCGACTCTCAACCGCAGGGGGGATGAGGACGTGCGAGCGGCCGCAGTTACCGGTGGGTTGGTGGGCTTCTTCATTGCGGTTGCGATCATCGTAATCGGGAGCTGGTAATGTTTTGTCTAAAGGAGCAGATATGACTCGACGAAAAGCTCTTACCTCCTTCATCGTCGGCATCCTTCTGATTGAGATTGCCGGGATCATTCTTTTGGGACGAGCGGGAGCGGGCTCGGAAACTAAGGCCCGTGCGTACGTTCTCTTGCTGTCGGTCGCCGGTCTGGGTGGCAGTTGGATCTTCATGCGCTACGACTGAGTAGATCGTCCTCGGCGGCCCGATAGGTTCCCGCCGTGCTGGCGCTGGGAATAGCCGCTGCTGTCGTCGCGTCGCTGCTCTACAACACCTCGATTGCGCTGCAGGCGTTGGAGGCGCGGGAGGTGCCGCAGGAGTATGGGCTGCGGCCGTCGCTGCTGGGGCAGCTGCTGCGGAACCGGCGCTGGCTGGGGGCGACGGCGTTGGGGCTGTTGGGGTGGCCGTTCGAGATCGCGGCGCTGCTACTGGCGCCGCTGACGGTGGTGCAGCCGTGCATCGCGAGTGGCCTGCTGCTGCTTCTCTGGTTGGGGGAGAGACGGCTGGGCGAGAGGCCGGGCCGGCGGGAGCTGCTGGCGGTCGGTGCGATCGTCGCCGGGATCGGCGGCGTCGCTTGGGCGGCACCGGAGCGGACGACCAACCACGCCGGCGCGGGAGCGATCGCGCTGGCGCTCGTCCTCGTCGCCCTGCCGGTGCTGGTGCCCTATCTGCTGCGGGCCCCACTCCGCGAGCGACCGGCTCGCCTGGGCCTGCTCGCTACCCTCAGCGCCGGCTGCGGCTACGCCTGGACGGCGATCGCCAGCAAGCTGCTCACCGACGAGCTGGCGGCTGGCGCGCTCCTGGTCGCGGCCGTGTGGCTGGCCACCGCGGCAGCCTCCGAGGGCGTCGCCTTGATGAGCGAGATGAGCGCGCTGCAGCGTCGACCCGCCACCAACGTCGCGCCTGCCATGTTCGCCGTCCAGGTGCTGGTGCCCGTTTTGCTGGCGCCGCTGATCTTCGGCGAGTCCTGGTCGGAAACGCCGCTGGGCGGCGGCGCACTCGTCGCATTCATTGCCCTCGCCGTTGCGGGAACGATCCTTTTAGCCGGCTCTAAAGCAGTTGGTGCAGTGATCGAGTCCGCGCATGCTGACGATTGACAACAGCCGAATTGGGTAAATGATCCGGTTGCGCTGGTAGATTTGCGGCCGCCTCCGGTGTTGAATCGTCGAGTCCCGCCGAGGCAGAGACCACTAGCCACACCCAGCCAAGGAGCCACCGTAGGGGCCGCAGAGAACACGCTGCCCGACGCGAGCAAGTTCGCGATCGGGTTCGACCATCGCGACCGCGCGCGTCTTCTCGAGCTCTGGACCGAGGTCCTCGACTCCGAGCAGTGGTCGGAGGGAGCGAAGCTGAAGGCCTTCGAGGAGCGCTGGGAGCAGTGGAACGGGCTGCCGAGTCTCGGGCTCTCGAGCTGGGCTGGCGGCGCCCTGGCGGCGCTGAAGTTCGCCGGAGTCGAGGGCGAGACCGTCCTCTGTCCCTCCAACACCTTCATGGCCAGCCCCCTGGCGGCGATCGGCGCGGGGGCGAAGGTCGAGTTCGTCGACTGCAACCGCGAGGACCTCTGCATGTCCTTCGAGGACTTCGAGCGCAAGGCAGAGCGCCACAAGCCGCGCGCCGCGATCCTCGTCCACATCGGCGGTCACATCGCCTTCGACGCCGAGCGCATCGCTGCCTACTGCCGCGACAACGGCATCTTCCTGCTCGAGGACTGCGCCCACGCCCACGGCGCCGACTGGAACGGCAGTAGGCCCGGCGGTTTCGGCGACGCCGGCGTCTACTCGCTGTATGCGACCAAGACCGTCTCGACCGGCGAGGGCGGGGTCCTGGTTTCCGCGGACCCCGACCTGATCGAGTTCGCCGCGAAGTTCCGCAACTACGGCAAGTTCGAGCACGAGGTCGACGGCCTCAACTTCCGGATGAGCGAGTTCACCGCCGCCCTCGGCCTGGTGCAGGCGGAGCGGATGGAGGAGATCGTCGCCTGGAAGAACGAGTACGCGCGCGAGCACCTCGACCCCGTGCACCCGGCGCGCCTCGAGCTGCCGGAGGGGATGACCTCGGGCTTCTACAAGTACATCGTCTTCGAAGAGTTGGAGAAGAGCACGGGGAAGGTCTACGACCAGCCCTGCCACCGGATCATGGGCCACACGGACGAGCTCCCGAACACCGACTGGGTGGCGGAGAATCACTGGTGCGTCCCGCTGTACTACCGGCCGGCCTCGCGCGAGGCGGCGCTGAAGGGAGAGTCATGAGAGTTCTGGTCACGGGAGGGGGCGGCTTCATCGGCTCCCACGTCGTCGATCGCCTGCTGGAGAAGGGGATGACTCCGCGGATCTTCGACCTCAGTGCCTCGCCCTACCACTCGCCGCTGGAAGTCGAGACCTTCACCGGCAGCATCACCGACCCGGCGAACCTCGACCTGGCGATGCGCGACTGCGACGCGGTCATCCACCTCGCCGCGGTCGCCGACGTCGGCCACGTCCACGCCGACCCGGTCCTCGCCGAGGAGGTCTACACCCGCGGCACGCTGAACGTGCTGGAGGCGGCGTGCCGGGCAAAAGTCGGCCGCGTCGTCTACGGCTCGACTACCTGGGTCTACAGCGACTGCGTCGAGCAGGAGGTCGACGAGGAAACGCCGATTCCCGCCCCGCGCCACCTCTACACCGCGACCAAGCTCGCCGGCGAGACCTACTGCGCCGGCTACGCCGAGCTGTTCGATCTGGAGAGCACGATCCTGCGTTTCGGCATCCCCTACGGCCCGCGTGCCCGCGCCGCCGGCGTCGTCGCCAAGTTCACCGACCTCGCCTTCGAAGGCAAGGCCCTGACGATCGCCGGCGACGGCAGCACGACCCGCAGCTTCATCTATGTCGAGGACCTCGCCGACGGCATCGTCGCGGCCCTCGCACCCGAGGCCGCTGGCCGCACCTACAACCTCTCCGGCGACGAGATCGTGACGATCCTCGAAATAGCCGAGCGGGTGCAGGAAAACACCGACAACTGCGAGATCGTCCACACGCCGCCGCGGCCGGGCGACTTCCCGGGCAAGGTC
>JBQCEW010000183.1:0-3848 GCA_051959815.1 Solirubrobacterales bacterium | reverse complement strand
GTGCGGGGGCCGACAAAGGAACCACGACTTGCGCTCGCCCTTGGTGCGTTTGGGGCTGGCGCTAGGTGAGGGCGTGTTCGGCGGTTTGGATTTGGAAGTGGTTGAAGCTGACTCGGGCGAGCCAGGCGGCGGTCAGGCCTGAGGCAGCGGCTAGGAGGAGGGCAACCCTTGGGTCATAGCTTTGGGCCAACCAGCCGGTCAGGGGGCCACCGATGGGGGTGGAGCCGAGGAAGACGACGCTGTAGAGGGCCATCACGCGGCCTCGCATCTCGGGGGAGACGGCTAGTTGGAGGGTGGAGTTGATGGTGGCGGCGAAGGTGACGGAGGCGGCGCCCAGGAGCATCAGGGCGGGGACCTCGAAGGCGAGGCTGGGCATTACAGCGGCCCCCAGGGCGGCGACGCCGAAGGCGAGTGCGCCGCCGGCGATCAGGCGGGGGCCGGTGCGGCCGCGGTGGCCGTTGACGAGGGCGCCGACGATCGAGCCGACGGCCATCGCCGAGACCAGGGTCGCGTAGGTCATCGCGCCGGATTCGAAGCTGAACTTGGCGAGCAGCGGCAGCACCACCTGGAAGTTGAAGCCGAGGGTCCCGACCAGGGCCATCAGGGCCAGCGGCACCAGCAGCTCCGGCGTGCGCAGGACGTAGCGCAGGCCGGCGCGAATCGCGCCCGGCTCCGGCGCAGCCGGCGGCAGCGCGTGCAGACGAGCCGGGTCCATCCGCCAGAGCGCCAGGATCATCGCGACGAAGGTGAGCGCGTTGAGGGCGAAGCAGGGGACGACGCCAACGGTTGCGATCAGGATGCCGGCGAAGGCCGGGCCGACGATCCGCGCCGCCTGGACGATGACACTGTTGAGGCTGACCGCGTTGACGACCCGGTCGGGGCCGACCATCTCGATCACGAAGCTCTGCCGGGTCGGGTTGTCGATCGCGTTGACCGAACCCATCGCGAAGACCGCGAGGTAGACCATCCAGGGCGTGACGATGCCGCTCGCGGTGACGGCGAAGAGGCCGACGGCGGGGATCGCCATCAGCGCCTGCGTCGTCATCAGCAGCCGCCGCTTCGGGATGCGGTCGGCGAGCAGCCCGCCCCAGGCGCCGATCAGCAGCATCGGCAGGAACTGCAGGGCGGTGGTGAGGCCGACGGCGACGCCGCTGCCGGTGAGGCTGAGGACGACCCAGAGCGCGGCGACCGTCTGCATCCAGGTCCCCGAGAGGGAGATGAGCTGGCCGGTGAAGTAGCGGCGGTAGTTAGGGACCTCGAGCGAGTTGAACGAGTGGCGGATCGCAGCCGTCAAAGCTGCTCGCCCTCCCGCATCCGCTCGAGGATCTCCGCCGCGCGCGCGAGCGTCTCCACTTCCTCGTCGGTGAGGTCGCGCATGCGCCGCGCCAGGTAGGCGTTCTTGCGCTTGCGCAGGCGCCGCAGCCGCTCGCGGCCGGTGGCGTTGACGCTGACCAGAGCGCTGCGGCGGTCATCCGGGTCGAGGGCCCGGTCGATCAGCCCCTCCCGTTCAAGGCAGCCGAGCGTGCGGGTGATCGTCGGCCGCTTGACGTGCTCGATCGCGGCGATCTCGCTCGGGGTCATTGGCCCGTGACGCTCGATCGTCGCCAGCGCCGCGATCGAGGTCGGGGTGAGGCCGGTGGTCTCCGCCGCCGCCTCCTGCCGCAGCCGGCGGGCGGTACGGACGATCGCCGTGCGCAGGTGCGCCGCGTGCTCGCTGAGAGGTATGTCGGTCTTCACGCCCATTGATTAGCCTTGGTAATTAGTTTAGCAAACTATCTTCGGCACTTATCTCTCGCTTAATCCTCTTTAGATAGCTTGCAGCGGGTGAGCGACGTCGCGATCAGCGTGCAGGGGCTGCGCAAGTCCTACGGCGAGAACGAGGCGGTCGCCGGCATCGACTTCGAGGTAGAAGCCGGCGAAGTGTTCGGCTTCCTCGGACCCAACGGCGCCGGCAAGACGACGACGATCGAGATCCTCGAGGGCTATCGCGAGCGCAACGGCGGCCAGGTCTCGGTCCTCGGCACCGACCCCGGCGCGCCGACCCGCGCCTGGCGCGAGCGCGTCGGCCTCGTCCTGCAGGAGTGCGAGCTCGACCCGCTCTGGACGGTGCAGGAGGCAGTTTCGCTCTTCGCCCGCTTCTACGAGGCGCCGCGCCCGGTCGCGGAGACGATCGAGCTCGTCGGGCTCGGCGACAAGCGGGACGCCCGCATCGGCACCCTCTCCGGCGGCCAGAAACGCCGCGCCGACGTCGCCCTGGGGATCGTCGGCGACCCCGACCTGATCTTCCTCGACGAGCCGACCACCGGCTTCGACCCCAGTGCCCGCCGCGACGCCTGGAACATGATCGAGGGGCTGAAGGCGCTCGGCAAGACCGTCTTCCTCACCACCCACTACATGGACGAGGCCCAGCACCTCGCCGACCGGGTGGCGATCCTGCGCGAGGGCCGCATCGTCGCCCAGGGTCGCACCGAGGAGATCGCCGAGACGATCGGCCGCAGCACCATGATCGGCTTCGCGCTGAACGGCGGCCTCGGCGTCGACGACGTCCGCGGCGCGGTCTCCGGCGCCGTCTCCACCTCCGGGGACCAGGTGGAAATCCAGAGCCAGGATCCCCAGCGGGACCTCTACCGGCTGCTCGCTCTCGCCGAGGAGCGCGGCGCCGAGCTGCGCGAGCTCGAGGTCCGCCGCCCAAACCTGGAGGACATCTTCCTCGAGCTGACCCGGGGGCCGGCGCGATGAGCGACAGGGCGATCGTCGTAGCCCAAGCGCGGATGGCGATCCTCGTCGCCCTGCGCACGCCGCGGACGGTCATCTTCTCGATCGCCTTACCGATCGTCCTCCTCGTCCTCTTCAACTCGATCTTCAACGCGGGAGGCAACCAGACGGAGGCCCTGCCGGGCGACGTCAAGCTCAGCGCCGAGGCCTACTTCACCGCCGGGATCATCGCCTACGCCGCCGCCCTCTCGACCTTCACCACGCTTGCCGTCTCGCTGACGACGCAGCGGGAGAACGGGCAACTCAAGCGCTACCGCGGCACCCCGATGCCGCCCTGGACCTTCATCGCCGGCCAGATCATCCGCGCCGAGGCGCAGGCATTGGCGATGGCCGCGGTGCTGCTGGCGATCGGCGCCGTCGCCTACGGCATCCCGATCCCGGCTTCGACCTTCCCCGCCTTCGTCCTCTACCTGCTGCTCGGCACCGCCACCCTCTGCTCGCTGGGCATCGCCCTCAGCTCCTTCACCCCCACCCCCGACGCCGCCTCGACGATCGCGCCCTTCTCGGTCGTGATCCTCTCCTTCGTCTCCGGCGTCTGGATCCCGGTCGAACAGCTTCCCTCCTGGCTGGAATCGATCGGCAAGGCCTTCCCCCTCTCCCACCTGGCACTGGGCCTGCAGACGACGCTGGCGCCGAGCGCGAGCGGCAGCGGCCTCGACCTCGGCAACCTCGCCGCCCTGGTGATCTGGGCACTGGTCGGGATCCGCGTCGCCAGCCGCCGCTTCCGCTGGGAGCCTCAGGCAGCGTCGTCCTGAGCGAAGGGCTCCAGCATCTCCAGCATCTTTTCCTCGTAGGCGATGCCGGCGACCAGCGTTCGCTCGGAGCCCTCGTAACCCTCGTTTTGGCGGACCAGCTCGAGGTAGCCGCGCAGCTCCTCCAGTTTGGCCTTGTGAAAGGCGATCCGCGGCTCCAGCAGCGGTCCCGGGTCGGCGCCGGCAAAAACCTTCAGCATCAGTTCGTCGCGCAACTGCGGCGACGCCGCGCTCGCTTCCCCGGCCCAAACGGCGAAGGCCTCGCGTACAATTTCCGTGAGCAAGTATACTCGGCGTCGGCGGCCTTTCTACTCCTGCTTC
>JBQCEW010000182.1:0-4514 GCA_051959815.1 Solirubrobacterales bacterium | reverse complement strand
CACGCGATGCGATCAGGGGCCGGGGGCGCCGAGGGCGCGGCTTACGCGGCGGAGGACGGCGGTCCGTTCGCCGTGGATCTGGTCCCAGGTGACGCGGAGGACGCGGTAGCCGGCGGCGGCGAGGAACTGGTCGCGGCGGCGGTCGTCTTGGAATGCGGTCGGCGTCTCATGCGTCTCCCGTCCGTCCGTTTCGACGATCACTCGCTCTTTCTCCCAAAAGAAGTCGGCGAGGAAGCGCTCTCCGTCGACGTGGATCGGGGCATTGGTTTGCGGGCGTGGCAGGTCCATGTCGAGGAGATCCGGGAGCACGAGCGTCTCGAAGTCGCTGCGCACGTCCGGCACCTTGCCGTCCTTGGTCCGGTAGGGGAGGAGCGCCGATTCGAGCGCCTTCAAGCCCCGCCTGCCTTTGGCGTTGTAGATCGCGATGTCGACCGCCTGTAGGTCGAGTTTTCTGCGGATCGCCGCCCGGCCGACCACCTTTCGCAAGGCCGTCAAGTCGAGGATGCCCGCCAGGTCGACGAGCGTGCGCGCCAACGTCGTGCAGGCGATCCCATGCCGCACTTCGATCTCCTCCGGCTGCGGATACCGACAGCGCCGACAACGGATCCCGTCGATCTTCCGTCCCGCCTCGACCGGAACGGTCACGTCGATGAAGTGCGGCCACTCGTCCCAGAGGTGATGAAGAGACGCCGCCGTCCCATGCGAAACGACCGCTCCCTCGCCACAAGCCAACACCGCCGCCCGCAGGTGCGTGGCCCGCGAAATCGACCGATGCCCGACCGCATAGACGCCGCGGTGCACCCGGTGTAAGCCGCCTGCCGCTGCGTGCCGTGATGCAGCCCGCATCGACACCCCTGCATCCCCGAGTTGATCGAGCGAAACGACACCACCTTGCGCCGTCGCCGTGTCCGAGAGCCGCTGTCGATCCGGCTGCTCAATCCGATGGTTCTTTTTGGTCGCCATGCGTCCATAAGGAACCGGGCGACCAATTCTCTCCCCCCTCAGCGAAAAGCGTGGTTCCTTCCGGTCGCTCAGCGTCCGAAAGGAACCACACGGTGCGGGGCACCCCTGGAAAAGGCCCCGCTCTCCTTGGTAGGAGCTTAGCCCTCGCTTCGAGCTGGGACCTCGTGCGAGGTTAGACGGCTTCGGCTGCGTTGGCTAGCCCCCGGCCTCCTCGCCGTTGCCTTTGAGGGCGTACCACTGGCCGCCGAAGGCGCTGACGTCGTTGCCGTTGGCTTCGCCCGGCTTTTTGTCCTCGACGAAGGTGTAGAGGGGGTGGCCGGCATAGGTCACCTGCATCGTCCCGTCTTTGCGTTCGGTCGTGCCGAGTTTGGAGCTGGAGGCGCCGCCGCCGACTTCGGGCTTGCCTTCGGTGAGGACCGGTGGCCAACCTTCGGCGCAGGGGCCGTAGCAGGAGGACGTGGTCCCTTTGTCTTTGTGGAAGTCGTAGACGGTCATGCCATTGGAGTCGACGAGGACCGTCCCGAGTTTCTGAACTTTGCCCAGGGAGACGACCATGGCGCCGCCCCCAGTTTCGGAACTGGCGCTCTTGCTTTCGCTGGAGGCGTTTTCGTTGTTCGAGGACTTTTCTTCCTTCGAGGAGCCCCCGCCATAGCTGCTGGTACTGCTGCCGCCGCCGCATCCGGCGACCACGATGGCCGCCACGGCCAGCACGGCCAGCAGCGCGAACGAGTACGTCTTCCTGGTCACGTCGTTTCCTCCTGTTGTTGGGTGTTTGCCGCAGTCGGCGCACTCCCCAGAGGCGCGACGAAGGTCCGTTTCCCGGCCTGGACGACGACCGCCCGCGTGCGCGAGAGGTCGAGGGCCGAGCTCAGCACCGCTTCGGAGTCGTCGCCCCAGCGGTAGCGGAAGGTGCCGGCGGGATAAGAGGCGCCGCCTGGCCCGCGCAGCGAGACCGTGCAGAGCGTGCCGGAGGCGATCCCGTGGACGTACATGCGGACCTCGGTGCCGTAGGCGTGCGGTTCGAGCGTGGCGTCGATCTTCACCCCCTGCGGCAGGGAAGCAAACCGGACGTGCCTTTCCGGCTCGCCGCTCCCACCGCCGAGGACGAAGATCGCCAGGACGGCCGCCGCGAGCGCCGCCGTCGCGCCCCCGAGCGCAAAGCCACCGAACGCCCGGCGCCGCCGACGTTGTCTGCGAGCCTTCTCCCGTTCACCCTCGATCCCCGCCGCGATCCGCGCGCCCAGCTCCGGCGGCGGCTGCGGCGCCGACTCGAAGTGGGCCGGGTCGGCGTGGGGGAGCATCTGCGCCACCGGCTCCAGCAGCGCCAGCTCCGCCCGGCACTGCGGGCAGCCGTCGAGGTGCGCCTCCAGCCCCGCCCGCTCGTCGCCCTCGAGCTGCCCGAGCGCGTACGCGCCCAGCGACTCGCGCCATTCACGACACTCGTTCCTAATCTTCATAGCCCATCTCCTCAAGCACGACCCGCAGCGCCCGCAGCCCGTAATAGACGCGGCTCTTGATCGTCCCCTCCGGGACGCCAAGTTCATCCGCGACCTCCGCGTACGGCCGCCCGCGGTAATAGGTCTCGACGATCACCCGCCGGTGGTCATCGCCGATCCGCCGCATCGCCTCCTCGACCTGCCAGGAGAGCAGCGCCTCCTCCAGCGGCTCGACGCTCGGCTCGATGCCGCCCTCGGCGACGCCGGGCCGCACCGCCCGCGCCCGCCCCAGGTCGATGACGACGTTGCGGAGGATCGCGAACAGCCACGTCCGCAGCGACCCGATCTTCGGGTCGAACCGCTCGCCCGCACGCCAGGCGCGGACGAACGTTTCCTGCACCGCCTCTTCGGCGAGCCCCGCGTCGCCAAGCGAACGGACCGCGAAGCCGTACAACTCGCCCGAATGGGCGGCGTAGGCCTCGCGGACGTCGCGCTCGCGGCTGAGCGCTCCCCGGGTCGAAGTTCCAAGTTGGATCATCCGACCCGGCATACGCTCCCCGGCCGCGCCGGGTTCAAATGCTCCTTAGGGAGAGCCCTATTCGAGTTTCCCGATCTTGAAGATTTTCGTCCCGCAGTCCGGGCAGACGCCCTGGATCGCCGGGCGACCGTTCTTCATCGTCACCTGTTTGGCGTCTTTGATCTCGACCTTCTTGCGCTCCTTGACGCAGTAACCCTCGGGCATGGAAGGGCCCTCCTTTCGTTGCCGCCGGGCGGCATCTCTCGCATCGCGCGAGGTGGATTGAGGCGAATGTAACGCAGCTTCCCGACGCTCCCGCGTAAGTTCGTGACAATTCGCACGAAACGCCCATGTCGCCCGTCAACTACCCTCCTGCCGCAGTCGCAAGCCCTTCCCAAGCCTTCAAGGAGATAACGGAATGCCCGAAGCAGTCATCGTCGACACCATCCGCACGCCGATCGGCCGTGCCTTCAAGGGGTCGCTGGCCCAGCTGCGCCCGGACGAGATGGGCGCCTACGTGGTCGACCAGCTGCTCGAGCGCAACCCCGAGGTCGACCCGGCCCTGATCGAAGACGTCTTCTGCGGCGTCGGCATGCCGCAGGGCCTGCAGGCCTTCAACCTCGCCCGCATCGTCTCCCTGCTCAGCGAGAAGCTGCCGCAGGAGGTCAACGGGGTCACCGTCTCCCGCTACTGCTCCTCCAGCCTCGACGCGATCCGCCACGCCGGCAACGCGATCAAGGCCGGCGAGGGCGACGCCTATCTCGCCGTCGGCGTCGAGTTCGTCAGCCGCTACAACGAGCGCACCGAGCCCGCCGGCGAGGCCGACCAGAACGAGAACCTGAAAGGCAACAACGGCCAGCCCAACGCCTACATCGCGATGGGGGAGACCGCCGTCAACGTCGCCAAGAAGTACGAGGTCAGCCGCGCCGACATGGACAAGTTCGCGCAGCGCTCCCAGGAACTCGCCGTGAAGTCGCAGGAAGACGGCTTCTTCGACCGCGAGATCGTCCCGGTGAAGCTGCCCGACGGCAGCGAAGTGAGCAAGGACGACGGCCCGCGCGCCTCCTCGACCCTGGAGAAGCTCTCCGAACTGCCGGAGGCCTTCGGCGGCGGCGGCGTCACCGCCGGCAACTCCTGCCCGCTCAATGACGGCGCCGCCGCAGTGCTGCTGATGAGCGACACCAAGGCCAAGGAGCTGGGTCTGACTCCGCGCGCCCGCATCATCACCGCCGCCACCCACGGCAACGAGCCGGAGCTGATGGGCGTCGCCCCGATCGGCGCGATCAAGAAGGTGCTCGACCGGGCCGGGATGACGATCGACGACGTCGACCGGGTCGAGCTGAACGAGGCCTTCGCCGCCCAGGTGATCCCGATCATGGCCGAATGCGGGATCGCCGAAGACAAGCTCAACACCCACGGCGGCGCGATCGCCCTCGGTCACCCCTTCGGGATGACCGGTGCCCGCATCATGGGCACGCTGCTGAACGTGCTGGAGACCGACGACCAGCAGGTCGGCCTCGATACCATGTGCGTCGCCGGCGGCCAGGGCAAGGCGATGCTCGTCGAACGTCTGAACTGATCTGAAGCGGCGCATATCG
>JBQCEW010000181.1:0-10672 GCA_051959815.1 Solirubrobacterales bacterium | reverse complement strand
TCGCCGAGGAGCGCCGGCGCGGCATGTCGATCGAGCTCGGGTTCGCGGATCTCGACCTCGGCGAGCGCCGGCTCAGCCTTGTCGACGTGCCCGGCCACGAGCGCTTCGTGCGGACGATGATCGCCGGCGCCAGCGGCATCGACATGTTCCTGCTGGTCGTCGCCGCCGACGACGGACCGATGCCCCAGACCCGGGAGCACCTGGCGGTGCTGCGGGCGCTCGGGGTCGAGCACGGAGTCGTCGCCCTGACCAAGGTGGACCTGGTCGACGAGGAGGTCCGGCATTTGGCGGCGGATGCCGCGGCTGAACTACTGCCCGAGGCGCCGGTGGTGGAAGTGAGCTCCCAGACCGGCGAGGGCCTGGAGGAGCTGCGCGCGGCGCTGGCGCAGGTTGCTGTTGAGGCCCAATCGACGCGGCGTTCGTCCTTTTCCGGGCATACGCCCTTAAAAGGAGGAACGCCGGCTAAGAGCGTTGAGCCGCCTGAGGAGCCCGTCCTCCACGTCGACCGCGCCTTCACTGTCGCCGGGCACGGCACCGTCGTCACGGGCACCCTCTGGTCCGGGCAGTTCGAGCGGGGGCAGAAGGTGACGGTCTTACCCGAGGGACGCGAGGCACGAATCCGCTCGATCGAGACCCACGACCGACCTTTAGAGGTGGCCGACCCCCACCAGCGGGTCGCCCTCAACCTCGCCGGAGTCGATCGCGACGAGGTCCGCCGGGGCGACGTGGTGACCACGGAAGCAGCCGGGGTTAGCGTCACCTATCGCCTCGACGTCGACCTCCTGACGGGAGCAGACGCGACCGTCGCCGAGCCGCGGGTGCAGGTGCACCTCGGCACTCGCGACACGGCGGCAAGGGTGGTCGACCTCGGCGACGGCGGGGCGCAGTTGCGGCTCGAGCAGCCGCTGCTGGCACGCCCCGGCGACCGCTTTGTGGTGCGTCGGATCGCCCCGCCGGACACGCTCGGCGGCGGCATCATCCGCGACGCCTCCCCTCCCCGGCATGGACCGGGGTGGGAACCGCCCGCCCCCGAAGAGGATCCAACCGCAGGCTCTCCGGCGCCCTCTGCCGAACCGAGTTCCTTCGCGCGCCAAGTGCTGACGGAGCTGGAGCACGACGGTCCCCGCCCCCGCGGCGCCGTCCAGATCGCCGCGGACCTCGGCGCCGAGCGCCGCGAAGTCGAGATCGCCTTCGGCGAGCTCGCCGCGGCCGGCGCCGCCGTGCGCGCCAAGGCCGACGTCGTCTACGCCGCCAGCGCCTACGAGGAGCTGTCGCGGTTGATCGTCGCCCTCGCCGAGCGCGAAGGCTCCACCTCCATCGCCGAAGTCCGCGACCGCCTCGGCCTCAGCCGCAAGTACGCCCAGGCCCTGCTCGAACAGCTCGACTCCGAACGCCGCCTGCGTCGCGACGGCGACCGCCACTTCCCCCGTCCGGGCGCAGGTTAAGCTCGCAGCTCGTGGGGCGGCAGGGGTCTGGTGGCCCATCCGGCCTTCAAAGCCGGCAGGGCGGTGCAGCCCACCGCTTGGAAGGTTCGATTCCTTCGCCGCCTCGTTTCCTGCAGGAGGGCCAACGACTTGACGATTTAACGTTTAATCGTTAAAACGACTGCATGATTTATAAAGTCCCGCCGATAAAAGGCTCCCTGCGCGACAAGCTGACGGAGCTGCGAGACCTTCGGAAACGGCTGGAAAAACAGTCGAGCCAATCAATCCGCTGGATCGGATCGCTGCGCCGTGAAGTCCGCGCCGCCGCGATCGGCAGCTCCACCTCGATCGAGGGTTTTTCCGTCAGCCCCGAGGAAGCCGTGGAACTGACCGAGCGCCGCGCCGCCGAGGCCGACGACGACGAAAACCGCCAGGCGGTGGCCTGTTACGCCCGTGCCATGGACCACGTCGGGACGATGGCGCTCGACCCCGAATTCCGCTGGCTCGACCGCGTCATCCTCGATCTCCATTTCGACGCCTGCTACTTCCAGCGCGACAAGGACCCCGGGCTCTGGCGCAAAGGCCCGATCGGCGTCACCGCCGCCGACGGCTCGCTCGAGTACCGCGGGCCCGACGCGGAGGAAGTGCCGGCGCTGATGGCCGAGGTCGTCGCCTCGCTGCAGCATGCGAAACCTAAGACCGACGTAGTCATCCGCGCCGCGATGGCCCATCTCAATGTCATCTCCGTCCACCCCTTCCGCGACGGCAACGGGCGGATCTCCCGCATCGTTCAGTCCCTGGTCCTGGCGCTGGACGGCGCCCGCGCGCCCGAGTTCTTCTCGATCGAGGAGTACCTCGGCAACCACACGCAGGACTACTACGCCGCCCTCCGCGAGGTCCAGGCGGGCAGCTACCAGCCGCGGCGCAACGCGACTTCCTGGGTCGAGTTCTGCCTCGAGGCCCACGTCGTCCAGGCCCGGCAGCGACTCGCCCAGCTCGAGGCGGCGGCCGCCCGCTGGAGCAGCCTGGAAAGACTGGCGGAGGAGCGAGGCTGGCCCGACCGGCTCGTGATCGCCCTCGAGCAGGCCCTGTCCACCCGCACCGACCGCACCCGCTACGGCCGCGAGGCCGAGATCTCCTCCGTCACCGCCAGTACCGATCTGCGCCGCCTCGTCGATGCCGGCCTCTTGCACCAGCACGGCAGGGGCCCGACCACCGGCTACGCGGCGAGCGAGTTTCTGCGCGAGCAGGTAAGCACGTCGTAACGCTCGTGCTTTGCCGCCGAAGCGGAACCTACGCTGCTGTCTATGTCGGACCTTCCGCAGGGGATCGACCTCCCGCGGCACCGGGACTTCGAGGGCAAAGTCCCGGGCCAGATTCTGCGCCACGCTTTCCTGCTGCTGCTGACGGCCTTCGTGGTCGCGGCGCTGCTGAACGTCTTCGGCGCCCACCCGACGAGCTCCGAAGCCGTCGCCCCCGCCGCCACCCTCAAGGTCACGGCCCCCGAACGGGTCCGCGGCGGCCTCCTCTACCAGGCCCGCCTTGAGATTCACGCCCGCAAGCCGATCGGGGCACCGACCCTCGTCTTCGATCGCGGCTGGATCGAAGAAACGACCATCAACACGCTCCAACCGGAACCCGCCGAAACCACCAGCGACCTCGGCCACCTGAAGGTCCGCTACCCACCGCTGGCGCCCGGCCGCACCCTCACCGTCTACATCTCCCTCCAGGCCAACCCCAACGACGTCGGCACCCACAACGCCGACGTCGCCCTCTATGACGCCGACGAAGAAATCGCCTCGATCGACCGCACCCAGGTCAACTTCCCCTGATGGACATCGTCATCCGCGCAGCCGTCATCTTCGCCTTCGTCTACCTGCTGACGAGGATGCTGGGTCGCCGCGAGCTGAGCTCGATGGAGCCCTTCGACCTGATCCTCCTCGTCCTGATCGGCGACCTGGTGCAGCAGGGGGTCACCCAGAGCGACTACTCGGTCACCGGCGCCCTGCTTGCGATCTCGACGATCGCGCTGCTGACGGTGCTCGTTTCCTGGACCAGCTTCCGCTTCCGCAAGCTGCGGCCGATCCTCGCTGGCGAGCCGATCGTCCTGGTCGAGGACGGGGAGGTGATCGAGAAGAACCTGAGCCGCCAGCGGCTCACGGTCGAGGAGGTCGAATCGGAGGCGCGGCTCAAACAGATCACCTCGCTGGAGGACGTCCGCTGGGCGATCCTCGAGACGAACGGCCAGATCAGCTTCGTCGAAAAAGGGGCATAGCCGGCCCGTTTCTGCCCCCTCCGGCAAGGGGTAGACGCTAGGGCGGGCGTTACTCGCTCGCGCCGAGCGCCGCGAGCGCGTCCTCGGCGGTGTCGAAGACAAGGCCGTTGGCGGTGAGGCCGGTCATCGAGAGCACCCGCAGAACCTGGTCCGTCGGGGCATAGACGACGAGCCTGTTGCCTTCCTCCTGCATCCGGTTATGAGCGCGGAGGATCACGGCGATGCCGGAGGAGTCGATAAAGGCGCAGCGTTCGAGGCCGACGAGGACTTGCGTGCATTGCTCGACAGCGGTCGTGAGCACTTCATCGACCTGCGCGGCAACCGCGAGGTCGAGCTCGCCTTCGATTTGGATGTCCCTGCAGCCTGGCTGCAGGTCGCGCTCGCTGACTTTAAAGCGCTGCATCATCTGGGGATATTCTCGCTGTTTTCGAGCATAGGCAAACCTTGGGAATTGTGGTTCGAATCGTCAGGGTCCGCAAATCGACGGTTCCGCCGAATCCCGTGCCTCTTCTCGTGAAGTGATGCAGCGGCGCTGAGGCACCGACGCGTCGGCGCGATCCTAGCGGGGACATCAAGTGGACGCAACGGATGAGTAGCGCTCCTAGAGTGGCGCCGTGCCAACTCGCCGCAAGCTGCCCTCACCCGAGGAGATAGTGACGGCGATCGTCGCCCTTGCCGACGACGGCTTTTGCCGGCGCGGCGAGCTTGCGCAGCGCTTCCCCCGCCTCGGCGAGCGGGACCTGCGGCGAGCTGTGCGACGGGCGGTCGCACAGGGGCTGGTGATAGAGCGGCGCGGCCCCGACGGCGCCTTCCACGTCGCGGTCAGCAGCGAGGGTTGGAACCTGCATCGCTCTGGGTAGCAGGAGACGGTGACCGAGACGCCCGGCGACGGCAGCACCCTGCTCAGGGACCTGCCGAACCCTGCGGCGGGTTATGCCGAGCCGGAGAAACGCCCGCCGTTCCTGCCCTACCTCGCCTTCATGAGCGTCTTCGGCTCGCTGATTGCGGCGGCGTTGACGATCGCAAAGCGGGAGGGGCGGGAGTTGCCGGAGCGGGTCCCGGCGGGACAGTTGCTGTTGGTCGGCACCGCCTCCCACAAACTGAGCCGGCTGCTCTCCAAGGACAAGGTGACGAGCCCGCTGCGGGCGCCCTTCACCGAACTCGAAGGCAAGGGCGGCCCGGCCGAGTTCGAGGAGCGCTCGCGCGGGACCGGCCTGCGCAAGGCGATCGGCGAGCTCTTGATCTGCCCCTTCTGCCTCGGGCTCTGGGTGATCGCCGCCTTCTCGGTCGGCCTGGTCTTCGCCCCGCGGGTGACGCGCTTCGTCGCCTCGTTGTTCGCAGCGCTGACGATCTCGGACTTCCTCCAGATCGCCTACAAAGCCGCCGAGGAGAAGGGCCTCGGCGAATGAGCGCTCGCTAGGGAGCCGCAGGGCCTTCCTCGGGGCTGCCGGTGGCGCCACGCGCGGGCTTTTCAAAGGGAACTCTTGAGGTTTTAACTTCCGACCGGGAGGGGTAACGTCTCCGCAACATGCAGGAGAACCGGCTGGCCTGGATCTTCGGATCGTCTCGCAGCGGCAGCACCTGGCTGTTGAAGATGCTCTCCGATCTCGAGGGCGTGGTGCCGGTCGACGATCCCCACCTCGGCCATCACCTCGGCGTCTGGCGCCCGATCCCACTCGCCTGGGCGGCGTCCGAAGAACCGCCTGAGCTCAGCACCCTGCTCGACCTCAAGGCCGAGGAGCCGGGTTACTTCTTCGCCGAGCGCCACCGCGAGGCCTGGTGGGAGCCGCTGCGAGAGCTGATCGCCGCACGCTTCGAGGCGCAGGCGGCGGACGCCGGTGTGGCCGATCCGGCCGCAGCGGCGTATGTGGTCAAGGAGCCTGGCTCGCACGTGGCACCGCTGCTAGCGGAGCTTTTCCCCGCCTCGAAGGTGATCTTCCTACTGCGCGACGGCCGCGACGTCGTCGACTCCTGGCTCGACGCCTACAGCGACGGCTCCTGGGCGATCCCCGGCGGCGCTTTCCCGGTCACCGCGGAGGGTCGCATCCCGTTAATTAGGTGGCTCTCGGAGGTCTGGGCCTACCGCAGCCGCGCGGTCAGGGAGGCCTACGACTCGCGGAGGGAGAGGGACCGGATCCTGATCCGCTACGAGGAACTGCGCGGCGAGACCGAGGAGTGCCTGCGCCGGGTCTGCGAGATCGTCGGCATCGACCCCGCGCCCGTGCCGGAGGTGGTCGAAGCCCACCGCTTCGAGAAGCTGCCGCGTGCCTCCAGGGGCCGGCGCAGCTTCACCCGCCAGGCCCGCCCCGGCGGCTGGCGCGACAACCTCAGCGCCGCCGAGCAGGCGGCGATGCACGAAGCGATGGGCGAGGCCCTCGTCGAGTTCGGCTACGAGGTCGACGAGCAGCTCGCCGCCGCCAGTTGAAGAATCCAGTGTGGAATTGAGCACCGCATAGGTGCCGAATTCCACTCTCGATCTCTTGATCGCCGTTATCGCCGACACCCACATGCCGAAGGGCAAGCGCGAGCTGCCAGCCGCCTGCGTGGAGAAGATCCGCGCCGCCGAGGCGCTGATCCACGCTGGCGACTTCTCGACGGTCTCGGTGCTGTCGGAGCTGGAAGCGCTCTGCCCGGTCGTTCTCGGCGTCTACGGCAACGTCGACGAGCCGGCACTCTGGCAGCGACTGCCGGAAACGCTGGAGGTCGAGGTCGGCGGACGCACAGTTGCCGTCGTCCATGACTCGGGGCCCAAACAAGGACGGTTGCGCCGCCTGCGCTCCCGCTTCCCCGCGGCCGACGCAGTCGTCTTCGGCCACAGCCACATGCCGCTGCACGAGCAGGAGGGCGGCTTCCAGATCTTCAACCCCGGCAGCCCGACCGAGCGCCGCCGCGCCCCCCGCCCCTCGATGGGCCTCCTCCACCCCGGCCCCTCCGGCCTGCGCTTCGAACACCACTGGCTCGGGTAGACGAACCGCATCATCCACCCCAACACCAGGAGGCGACATGGCTGAGTTGACGACTTTGGAGGAGAAGCTGGCGGAGGTTCTGGGCCTGGCGGAAGCCGCTTCGAAAGCCACCGAAAAGGTCGAGGGCTTGGTCGATGACGAGGGCATCGCCGAGAACCTGCGGAAGATGCGCGAGGAGGCTGAGGAGACGGCGCGCCGTTGCACCGAGGTCGCTGGCCAGCGCGACGGCAAGAAAACCGCCATCCTCGAAAAGGCGCAGGAAACGAAAGGCGAGGCAAGCGAGATGATGGAGACCTACCTCGGCGACGAGGCCGACGGGCTCGACGGCTTCGAGTTCATGACGATGGCCGAGGCGGGCGAGGTCGGCCACTGGGCGGTCCTGCAGAAGCTGAACGAGCAGGCGGGCGAGGAACAGATCGCCGAACTGACCCAATGGGCGCTGCCGATCCAGGAACGGCACTTCAGCGAGACCAAGGAGGGCGCGTTGAAGCTGGCCGGCGAGAAAGACCCCTACGAGGAGTCCTGACCCGACAGATGGCCCCGAGCACAGACGCAGACCGCTTCCTGGCCATCTACCTCAACGACCATCTGGCAGGGGCCACGCTCGGCATCGAGCTGGCCCGCCGCCTGCGGTCCTCCAACCAGGGCGACCCCGAGTTCGGCCCGCCGCTGGCGCGGGTCTGCTCCGAGATCGAAGCCGACCACCAGACGCTGGTACGCCTGATGGAGCACTTGCAGATCAGCCAAGACCCCGTCAAACCGGTCCTCGCCAAGGCCGCCGAGCGCCTCGGCCGCCTCAAGCTGAACGGCCGGATCCGCGGCTACTCCCCCCTCAGCCGCGTCCTCGAGCTGGAGGTCCTCTCCGGTCTCGTCGGCGCCAAGATGCAGCTCTGGAACGCCCTCGAACAATCCTTCGGCGAGTCCCTGGACAGCTTCGACTTCCATCGCCTAGCCGCCCGCGCCGACAGCCAAGGCCAGCGCCTGGAAGACCTCCACCTAGCCGCCGCCCAACGCACCCTTCCCGCAGCCACCAGCCGCACCCAAGGCATCCCGTAGCCCCCCGGCACCCCGTAATCCGGAACGAAGCAGCGGGACAAAGCTCCCCTTCCGAACTGCATCAAATTCTCTCTCTGGGAGGTGGAGAATTTGATGCAGTTCGCGGGGTGGGGGGGCTTGGGTTCCGGGCATGGGCGGAACCCTGGGGGGCGTGGGTGCGCGGGTGGTGCGCGCTTTTCAAGGATTTGCGCGCTGGAGTTGCGCGGGAGTGTGACTTTCGCCTATGTCACGCTCACTTCGGGACTGGGCGACGCCTCTTTCGGCTACGCCACGCTCATGGAGAGGGACCAGTGGTCGGCTACTTGCCTAGCGGCTGATTCCTCCTCGGTGAGGATCTCTTCGGCCAGGGCCACGGCCTCCTCGTCGCCGGCGCGCTGGGCTACGCGCCTGAGGAGTTCGTAGGCGGCTACCTCGAGGTTCTCGACCGCGTAGGCGAAGCCGGCTAGCTTGGCGGGGGTATCGGGCTGGGCGGCGAAGAACATGCCCCAGTTGAGGGCCCCCAGCTTCAGCATCGCATCCTTGACCGCCGAGGGGCTGGCGCCGCGCTCGTCGAGGCGCCGCTCGATTTTCTCCAGGTGCCCTTCGGTCTCTTTGAGGTGATGCGCGAAAGCCTCCGCCAGGGGCGCCGGCACGTCCATCCCCTTGCTTTTCTCCAGCAGTTGCTTCGACTGGCCCTCTAGCGCGTGCACGTCGGAGAGGTAGGAGTTGAGCTGCTCGCCGAGGTTGTCCGGGTCGACTTCCTGCAGCGCCTGCTCGACGGCTTCGTCGAAGGCGGCCGCCACCCGACCCGCCATCTCCCGCTCCTCGTCGGCGATCGCCTCAGCCATCGCCGCCGTCTCACTGTCGCCGGCTTCGCGCGCGGCCCGCGCCAACAGCTCGTAGGCCGCCACCTCCATGTGCTCGTAGGAGAAGGCATGCAGCGCCAGCTTGGTCGGGGTATCCGGCTGCGATTTCGCGAACAGCACCATGCCGAAGCCCCCCGCCTGCCCGGCCACGTCCTTCACCTTCGAGGGCGAGGCGTCGTGCGCCTCCAGCCGCTCGCGCACGCGCTGCTCCTGAGATTCGGTCTCCCCCAGGTGGCGCCGGAACGAGTCGGCGAAAGGCCCCTCGACCAGGTCGGGAGCGCGGCGCATCTGCACGAGCGCCTGCTCCTCGATCGAGTGGGCGTCGGTGAGGTACTTGACGAGTTGGGTCTCTGGATCGTTGTTCGACATGCCCATCGACTACCCGGCGGGGAGACGCCCACGCCTCGCGAGCCGATCTTTAGGCGTTGCTGAGGCGGAATTGGCGCGAGCCAGGCGACCCGGGCGCAGAGTCCTGGCCCGCCAGCGTGTGCAGGCGCACTACGGTGCCCTCCGCGCCCGAACGAATCTGAACCAAGTCGCACAGCTGATTTGCCAACCAGAGCCCGCGACCGCCCTCCTGGGAGATGTCCGGTCGCACCCGCCCCACCAGCGGCTCCTCGATCCGGCCGCGGTCGGTGACCTCGGCCAAGAGCGAACCGTTCTCGCGCCAGATCCGCAGCGTCCCGCTCCCGCCCCCGTGCATGACGCTGTTGGCGGCGAGCTCACTGACGGCGGTGACAAGGTCCGCCACTTCCCGCCGGTCCATCCCGGCCCGCTCGGCGGTGGCGGTGACGCGCCCCCGTACCTCCGAGAGCTCGCTCAAATCGAATGGCAGGACCTCGGTCCTTCCCGCGGGGGACGGCAGCTCGCCAGCGAGGCAGTCGGGGGAGGGATCGAAGGCGGCGCTCCGCTCCGTCCGCCCCTCACGAGAGATGAAGCGATGGGTATTGGCCGCCCTCTCCAGCACCTCGTCCGCCAGTGAGCAGGCATCGTAGGGACAGAGCAGAGACCAGCGGGGACCCCTACCGAAGGCCACGTTCAGCAGCCCCTCGCTGCGATGGCACTCCTCCAGCCCCGCCGCACCACGCTCCGGCCAGAACGCTTCGCTGACACCGCGGACCGGACGCCCCCCGCCGGCCTCGACGAAATCCCGCCAGAGGGGAAGGAGCGTGGCAGGGTTGTGGCCCACCTCCTCCACCGGCGCGAACTCGACCTCTCGCGAGTCCCCGCCCATGGCTTCCCGGAGCAGATCCGCCTGCGGCCGCCTCACGACGACGAGGGTCGGTTCCCCCGCTTCCAAAGCGGCTTTGAGGAACGGAACCGTCCCTGCCAGATACTCGCCCGGACCCTCGTAGATCAGGGCCTGATGTTGAAAACCGGCGTGTTCCATGACACTAGCTCTGCCGCTCTGTTTCCCGTCTGACAATGCTTCAAACGAGTGTTTGCGCACACAGGCAGTGGGTAATCAGACGACTGGCACAACGGTCACAGAGCCGCTTGTGTCGGGAGTAGAACCGCTCACTTCTCACGGAATCGCACGGACACGGAGATTGGGAGAGGTCGAAGAAAGACGCCCAATTTCCAAAAGTCGGAGCAAAAATGACTGTCCCACCCGCCTCGCTGAGCAGCAAACCCGTCACCCGAGCCCACCAGGAGATCCGCGGTCCCGAGATCGGCCCCGCCCTGAAACGCGACCGGCTCCTCAACCGCGTCCGCGCCGCCCGGCAGCGATTGGTCCAAACTCCTCCTGACACGCTGGCGCGACTGCGCTAGCATCGACAGAGGGTCTGACCGGTACCGCATGCGGTAGCCGGTGGGCACACCCAGTCCGAGGCAAGACCGCAGGCGCCCATCGTGAGACGCCCCGGGACTTCCTAATCGAGGTTCAACAGGAAGGTTCCGGAAGTGACCATCACCAATGCAGAAGTCAGCGACGGTCTACTGACCGTCCGCCAGGTCGACGAAGGCGACGTCCTTCGCCTCTCCCTCGAGGGAGAGCTGGACCTGTCCAATGCGAAGACGCTCGAAGCGAGCATGCAGGAGGCCTTCGCCTCCGGCAGCCATGCGCTGATCGACCTGAGCAAGCTCGAGTTCCTCGACTCCACC
>JBQCEW010000180.1:0-3410 GCA_051959815.1 Solirubrobacterales bacterium | reverse complement strand
TCCAACCACCGGTCGGGAGCTTTCTCTTGCAGCAGATGCAGATCTACGGGGTCTCATTCGACATGGTCGGCAAGCAGCCGATCGTGTTGCTGAAGACGATTGATGGCAATCGGTTCCTGCCGATCTGGATCGGGCATCCGGAGGCGGCGGCGATCCTGATGAAGCTGCAGGGGGCGACGACGCCGCGGCCGATGACGCACGACCTGCTCTCCGACGTGCTCGAGAACCTCGACGCGAAGTGCGAGCGGGTCGCCGTGACCGAACTGCGCGACAACACCTTCTATGCCTCGATCACGGTCTCGGTCAACGGCTCCGAGGTCGAAATCGACTCGCGACCCTCTGACGCGCTGGCGCTCGCCGTCCGCGTCGCCGCCCCGATCTTCGCGGCCGAGGAGGTGATCGAGGAGTCGGCGATCGAGTTCGAGCACGAGGTCGAGGACACCGAGGAAGTCGTCGACAAATTCAAAGAGTTCCTCGACGAAGTAACGCCCGAGGACTTCGCGCAGGGCGATTCCTAGGGCTGCAAAGCGGCGCATTTCGGCGTCGTCGCTCGGTCACGTGCGGAGCACGCTCCCTCGCTCCTCCTTGAACTGCTTGCTTTTCGCTCCTAGGAAACGCCCTGGGGGCTAAGTGCAAGGTCCAAAATCCGCTCGACCAGTTGCTCGAAGGAAAGCCCCGCCGCCTCGGCTGCCTGGGGGAGGAGGCTGGTGTCGGTGAGGCCGGGGATTGCGTTTGCCTCCAGCAGCCAGGGGCCGTCGGCGGCGAGGATCAGGTCGATGCGGGCGAAGCCGGTGCAGCCGAGGGCGCGGTATGTGGCGAGGGCGGCCTCGGTGACCGCTCGCTCCTCCTCGCCGCTCAGCTCCGCCGGGCAGACGAAGCGGGTGCGGCCGATCTCGTAGCGGGCCTCGAAGTCGTAGCGGTCGCCCTCCAGCTGGATCGCCTCGACCACCGGCAGCGGCTCGTCGCCGAGGATGCTGACCGCGAGCTCGCGGCCGTCGACGAAGCGCTCCAGCAGGACCCGGTCGTCGTAGCTGAAGGCCGAGACCAGCGCCTGCGGGACTTCTCCCGGCGAGCGGGCGAACTTGACCCCCAGCGAGGAGCCGCCGCGGCTGGGCTTGACGACGAGCGGAAAGCCGAGCGTCTCCTCCAGCCGGCCGAGCGCGTCGGCGGCGCCGAACTCGCGGAAGGCGGTCTGGCTGAAGGCGAACCAGTCGGGGGTGGGGAGGCCGGCGTCCTCGATCGCGTCCTTGGCCTGGACCTTGTCCATGCAGCGCGCGCAGGCCGCCGCGCTCGGCCCGGTGAACGGGAGGCCGAGGATCTCCAGCAGCTCCTGCACGGTCCCGTCCTCGCCGCCGGCGCCGTGCATGGCGACGAAGGCGACGTCGGGTTGCTCGGCGACTAGGCGCTTGACGAGGTCGGCACCGACGTCGATCGGCAACACCTCGTGCCCGAGCCGCTCCAGCGCGTCCTCGACCCGGGCGCCCGAGCGCAGCGAGACCCCGCGCTCCAGCGAGCGGCCGCCTTTCAGCACCGCGACCTTCACGCCTCTCCCGCCTTGCGGAACGGGACCACGTTCGGCTCAGGTTCCTGCGCCGGCTCCGGGACCCGGTGCTCGCCGGTCAGCGTCCCGTACAGCTCGACCTGCTCGCCGATCACCTCGCCGATCCGCCTCACGCCCTCGCGGATTTCGTCCTCGGTGACCCCGGAGAAGTTGAGCCGCATCGAGTGGCGCCCGCGTCCGTCGACATAGGCCGCCTGGCCCGGCACGAAGGCGACGTCGGCGCGCAGCGCCTTCGCCAGCAGGTCGCCGGTGTCGATGTACTCGGGCAGCGTCGCCCAGATGAAGAGGCCGCCCTCGGGCTCGGTCCAGGTCGCCTCGGCGGGGAAGTGATTGCGCAGCGCCTCGAGCATGATGTCGCGCCGCTCGCGATAGATCTCGACGAGGTCATCGATGTAGCGCTGCCAACGCCGTTCGGAGAAGTACTCGCGGACGAAGTACTGGGTCAGCGTCGAGGTGCAGAGGTCCGTCGCCTGCTTGCCGAGGACGATCTTCTCCAGCACCGGCGGGGGCGCCACCGTCCAGCCGAGGCGGATGCCGGGGGAGAGGATCTTCGAGAAGGTGCCGAGGTAGATGACGAAGTCGCCGCCGTCGAGCTGGTAGAGCGGCGGCATCGGCTCGCCGCCGTAGCGCAGCAGCCCGTAGGGGCTGTCCTCGACGACGAGGATCTCGTTGGCGCGGGCCAGCTCGACCAGGCGCTGGCGGCGCTCGAAGGACATCGTCACCCCGGCCGGGTTCTGGAAGCTCGGCACCGAGTAGATGAACTTCGGCCGCCGTCCTTCGGCGCGCAGCTCGCCCAGCAGCTTTTCGAGCACGTCGATGTCCATCCCGTCCTCGTCGCATTCGACCTGGACGACGTCGGCCTGGTAGCTGCAGAAGACCGGCACCGCGCCCGGGTAGGTGGGGGCCTCGCAGATGACGACGTCGCCGGGGTCGACCAGCGTCTTGGTGACGAGGTCGATGCCCTGCTGGCCGCCGGTGGTGACGATGATGTCGTCGGGGTCGGGCAGCATCCCCTCCGCGCCCATCACCTCCAGGATGCAGTCCTTGGTCTCCTCGAAGCCCTCGGTCGGCCCGTACTGCAGCGCTTCCGCCGCCGACTCCTGGGCGATCCGGGTCATCTGCGCGGCGAAGCTCTGAGGCGGGAAGGTCGAGGTGTCGGGCAGCCCGCCGGCGAGGGAGATGACTTCCGGCCGCGCCGTGATCGCCATCAGGTCGCGCATCGCCGAGGAGCGCATCACCGTGGTCCGCTCGGCGAACAGGCCGGCGTAGCGCTCGAGGTCGCGGGTGCTGGTGTGGGCGCGGCGGCGGTGGGTGGGCTCTGGCACTTCGCTCATCCCGAAAGTGTGCCGGATCGACACGCGGTTGCCGAGCCGGCTAGGTTTTCGCACGTGGACTTCCTAACCGACCTCGGCATCGGCCTCGCGATCGGGATGCTCGCCGGCACCGCCGGCACGCACGGTTCCGCCCGCGGACGGATGACGATCCTCGCGGCCGTGATCGGCCTCGTCGCCGGCTTCCTCCTCGACGGCGTGGTCGGCGCCCTGGTCGCGGCCGTCGGCGCCGTCCTTGGCTGCATCGTCGTCAGCGACCTCGTCTACGGCGCCAGCCGCCGCGAGGGCAGCGGCAGCGGCGCGCTCGCCTTCCTCGTCGCCCTGGCGGCTCTGGTGGTGATCGCGATCGCCTTCTTCGTCGAACCGCTGGTGATCGTCTTCGTGCTGGCGCTGATCTACCTCGGCGTCGCCCGCCACCGCCGCGCCCAGCGCAAACACGCCGGGCTCCGCGTCCTCCGTTAAGGCGCCGTTCGGGCAGCGCGGCGCGCTGGGCATCATTCGGACCATGGCGGCTGCGA
>JBQCEW010000179.1:0-4819 GCA_051959815.1 Solirubrobacterales bacterium | reverse complement strand
CAGGATCCAGGCGACGACAATGTTGCCGGCGACGCCCCAGCGAACCGCCGAGAGCCTTTTTGCCGCACCGGAGCCCATCACGCCGCCATTGATCACGTGCGTGGTCGAGAGCGGGAAGCCGAAGTGCGACGAGGCGAGGATTACCACCGCTCCCGCCCCTTGCGCCGAGAACCCCTGCGCCGCGTCCATCTTGATGATCCGGGTGCCGGTGGTTTTGATGATCCGCCAGCCGCCGCTGTAGGTGCCGAGGGCGATCGCGGTCGCCGAGGCGACGATCACCCAGGTCGGCGGGTTGGCTTCGGCGCCGAGCTTCCCTGCCGCGATCAGCGCCAGGGTGATCACGCCCATCGTCTTCTGCGCGTCGTTGGTGCCGTGCGCCAGGGCCAGCAGCCCGCTGGAGATGATCTGCCCGTAACGGTAACCGCGGGTGACGATGCCCGGTCGCTGTCCGCCGACCACCCGATAGGAGAGTCCGATCGCCAGCCCGGCGACGAGAAAGGCGACGACCGGGGCCACCACAGCCGGGATCAGCACCTTGCCGACGAGCCCTTCGGCGAGGATCACGTCGAAGCCGGCCGCCGCTACCGCCGATCCCACGACGCCGCCGATCAACGCGTGCGAGGAGCTCGAGGGCAGCCCGAAGTACCAGGTGATCAGGTTCCAGGCGATCGCCCCGATCAATCCGGCGAAGACGATCGTCGGCGTGATCACTTCGGCGTTGACGACGTCCTTGGCGACGGTCGCGGCGACGCTGATCGAGATGAAGGCGCCGACGAAGTTAAGCAGGGAGGCGAACCCGATCGCCACCTGCGGCCGCGCCGCCCCGGTCGAGATCGAGGTCGCCACCACGTTGGCGGTGTCGTGGAAACCGTTGGTGAAGTCGAACGCCAGCGCGGTGCCGACGACGATGACGAGGATTACGTCAGAGCTCACGGCCTCAGCTGTTTTTGATGACGATGCCCTCGAGAATCTGCGCGGCTTTCTCGGTCGCGTCGATTGCCTCCTCCAAGACCGCGAAGATGTCCTTCCTGCGGATCACGACCATGGGGTCGATCCCGTTGGAGAAGAGCGAGGCGACGGCGTCGCGGGAGATCCGGTCGCCGTCGTTCTCTAGCCGGTGAATCTCGATCCAGTACCTGTCTAGATGCTTGAAAGAAGGCAGATTTTCCAGCCCCATCGCTAGCTGTTCGCAGGAGGCCACCAGCACTTTGGTCAGCGCCTGCGCCTGCTCCATCGGCGCCTCAATTTGGTAGAGGCCGAGGAAATCGGCGGCCTCCTCGGCGTAGTCGACGATGTCGTCCATCTGCGTCGCGAGGCCGTAGATGTCCTCGCGGTCGATCGGGGTGACGAAGGTGGTGTTGAGACGCTTGATGATGTCGTGGGTGATCCGGTCACCCTCGTGCTCGGCCTCGACGACGTCGCGCGAGAGCGCCTCGCCCTCGGGCCAGGTGTGCATCATCTCGTCGAGCAGCTTGGCGGCGCGAACCGCGTTCTGCCCTGCCCCAATGAAGAGTTCGAAGAAAGTCTGATCGCGGGGCAGGAGCGAGAAGCGCGGCATCCGGTCATCCTAGTCACGCGGCTAAGCCGCTGCGATGCTCAGGCGGCGGAAGTTGCGAGGTGCTCTGCGGCACGCGCGGAATGACGCACCATCAGCTCCTCCTGCGCGCTGCGAACTTCCCCGTTCGGCTCCAGCCGGACCCAGCACCCGTCGGAGCCGAGCTCCCAGGAGCTAACGTTGTCGGCGAGGCAGCGCTCGAGCACGTCGAGCAGCTCGGCCTTGATCGCCACGTCCTCGACCGGCGCCACCAGCTCGACCCGGCTGTCGAGGTTGCGCGGCATCAGGTCGGCCGAGCCCATTAGCACCCGCGTCTCCTCGCCGCGGCGGAACGCATAGATACGCGAGTGCTCGAGGAAGCGGCCGACGACCGAGCAGACCCGAATGTTCTCGGAGATGCCCTCCACCCCCGGCCGCAAGCAGCAGATCCCGCGCACGTTGAGGTCGATCCGCACCCCCGCCTGCGAGGCCTCGTACAGCGCCTGGATGCAGCGCGCGTCGACCAGGGCGTTCATCTTCAGGGCGATCCGGCACTCCTCTCCCGCCCGGTGCGCCGCGACCGTGCGCTCGATCTCCTCGATGATCTGGTCGCGCATCGTAGTCGGCGAGACCAGCACCTTGCGATAGGCGGCGGGCCGCCCGTAGCCGGTGAGGAAGTTGAACATCTCGGCGACGTCGGCGCCGAGATCGGAGTCGGCGGTGAAGAGGCCGAAGTCGGTGTAGAGGCGGGCGGTCTTCTGGTTGTAGTTGCCGGTGCCGACGTGGACATACTCGCGCACCTGGTCGCCCTCGCGGCGGGCGACGAGGACCGCCTTCACGTGCGTCTTCAGGCCGGGGATGCCGTAGACGACGTGCACCCCCGCCTCCTCCAGCGACTTCGCCCAGTGGATGTTCGCCTCCTCGTCGAAGCGCGCTTTCAGCTCGACCATGCAGACCGCCTGCTTGCCGCGTTCGGAGGCGCGGATCAGTGACGGCACCAGCGGCGAGTCGTCGCTGGTCCGGTACACGGTCTGCTTGATCGCCAGCACGTCGGGGTCGGCAACCGCCTGGGAGACGAAGCGCTCGACCGAGGTCGCAAAAGAGTCGTAGGGATGGTGGACGAGCAAATCGCGGTGGCGGATCTCGGCGAACATGTCGACCGGCTCGTCGTCCTCGCCCTGCAGGCGCGGCTGGGTGACCGGCGTCCATGGCGAGTAGCGCAACTCGGCGTGGCCGGGTAGGTCGGCGATCGCGGTGATGTCGGCCAGGTCGAGGAGCCCCTCGATGTCGTAGACCTCACGGTCTTCCAGCCGCAGCGCCTCGACCAGCTGGGTGCGCAGTTTCGGGTTCATCCCGGACTCGACCTCCAGCCGCACGACCTCGCCGAAGCGACGGCGGCGGAGCTCGTCCTGGACCGCCTGCAGAAGATCGTCGGCCTCGTCGGAGACGGTGAAGTCGGCGTCGCGGGTGACGCGGAAGTAGCCGTGGTCGATCACGTCGATCCCCGGGAAGAGCACGTCGAGGTTGGCGGCGATCACCTCCTCCAGCGGGACGAAGGTCTGGCCGCCTTCGCCGAGCGGAAGAAAGCGGCCGAGCAGCTCCTTCGGGACCTTGACCCGGGCGATGATCTCGTTGCCGCTCTCGGAGTCGCGCAGCAGCACCCCGAGGCTGAGCGAGAGGTTGGAGATGTAGGGGAAAGGCCGGCCGAGCCCGATCACCAGCGGCGTCAGGGCCGGGAAGACCTGCTGCTCGAAGCGGTCGTCGATCTCGCGCCGCTCCTCGGGCGTCGCGGTGTCGAGGGTGACGATGCGGATCCCCCGCTCCTCCAGCGCCGGGCGCAAGTTGACGCCGAAGCAGTGGCAGAGGCGGTCGTCAAGCTCCAGCACCCGCTGCTGAATCGCATCGATCTGCTCCTTCGGCGTCAGCCCGTCCGGGCCACGCGCCTCGATCCCGGCGTCGAGCTGGTCGAAGAGGCCGGCGACGCGGACCATGAAGAACTCGTCGATGTTGGAGGCGTAGATCCCGCAGAAGCGGACCCGCTCCAGCAGCTGCACGTCCGGATCCTCGGCGAGTTCCAGGACCCGCTGGTTGAAGTCGAGCCAGGAGAGCTCGCGGTTGAAGTAGAGGGCGGGATCGTCGATGACTCCATCGTACTGCGGTGCCCCCGGCTGATCGCCGGGCTCAGGCGGCACGCGAGAGGGCCTGCGCCTTGGTCCCGGCGGCGGCGTCGAGGGCACGCCGGTAGCCGGCTGCGAGCTGCCCCATCGAGCGCTCCCAGGAACGCTCGCGAGCGGCTGCGGCGGCGGCGCTGCCGAGTTGCCGGCGCAGCTCCGGCGAGGCCGCAAGCTGCAACAGCGTGCCGGCGAGGTGGTCTGCATCAGGACTGCAGAGCAGGCCGGTGTGGCGGTTCTCGATCAGCGTCGCCGGGCCGCCTTCGGCGACCGCGACGACCGGCAGCCCGCTGGCCGCAGCCTCGAGGATCACCTGCCCGTAAGTGTCGGTGCCGCTGCAAAAAAGGAAGGTGTCGGCACTGGCGTAGGCGCGCGGCAGCTCCTCCCCGGAGAGCCAGCCGAGGAAGGTCGCCCTCTCCCCCAACCGCTCGCGCAGCTCACCTTCCTCCGGGCCACCGCCGGCGAGGAGCAGGTGCAGCCGCGGGTCGCGGGCGTGGGCGCGGAGGAAGCTCTCGGCAAGCAGGTCGACGCCCTTCTCGCGGGTGAGGCGGCCGGCGTAGAGGACCTTGACCTCGCCGGGAAAGGCGTCGCGGTCGGCCTTGGCGGGGTCGAAGCGGTCGGTGTCGACGCCGCGCTCCCAGCGGCCGAGGCGGGCGGGATTGGCGCCGAGGGCGATCACCGAGGCATCGGCCGAGGGGCTCGGCGAGAGCACCGCGCCGGGGGCGGTGTAGAAGGCGCCGAGGCCGGCGCGGGTCAGCGCCTCCAGGGTCTCGTCCTTGCTGCGCATGCCAGCGTAGGTGGCGATCTCGGTGTGGTAGCTGGCGATCAGCGGCACCCCGGTGATCCGGCTCATCAGCGTCGCCGCGATCCCGGCCGGGCCAGGGGCGGTGACGTGGACGAGGTCATAGCAGCCGTCGGCCAGGACCTCGACCAGGTCCGGCAGCCCCGGCACGCCGAGGCTCATCCCCTCGTAGAAGGGAACTTCGAGCTCGGTCGCAGCCGGCAGCCGCCGGTCGACGCCGGGGTCGGTGCCGACGATGTCGACGTCGAAGCCCGGGACGCCGCGCTCGCGGATCTGTTCGATCGTGTGGGTGACGCCGTGCATCGAGCCGAT
>JBQCEW010000178.1:0-3849 GCA_051959815.1 Solirubrobacterales bacterium | reverse complement strand
CGCGCGGGATTGGGACGTAAATTAACTTCCTACCACACGCGCGGGGAGGCGATCAACCGCTATGCGCGGGAGTTGTAAGCGCTCTCCGACGCCGAATTCCGCGTGGAGGCGGACAAGCTGCGCTAGCGCGCTCGCGGCGGCGAGTCCCTCGACGACCTCCTGCCCGAGGCCTTCGCGCTGACCCGCGAGGCGGGGAAGCGCACGATCGGCCAGCGCCACTACGACGTCCAGTTGATCGGCGGCATGGTCCTCCACGACGGCGGTATCGCCGAGATGAAGACTGGCGAGGGAAAGACCCTGACCGCGACGCTCGCGGTCTTCCTCAACACGCTCGCCGGCGACAGCGTCCATGTCGTCACCGTCAACGACTACCTCGCCCGCCGCGACGCCGAATGGATGAAGCCGATCTACGACGCCCTCGGCGTCACGGTCGACGCGCTCCAGGACTCCGACGACCAGGGCGAAGGGCGCCGGCGCAAATACGCGGCGGACGTCGTCTACGGGACCAACTCCGAGTTCGGCTTCGACTACCTGCGCGACAACATGGCCAACGCGCTCGAGAACTGCGTCCAGCGCGGTTACCACTTCGCGATCGTGGACGAGGTCGACAACATCCTGATCGACGAGGCGCGGACGCCGCTGATCATCTCCGGCCAGCCCGAACAGGCGGCGCAGACCTACTACACCTTTGCCCGCCTCGCCAAACAGATGGTCGGGGTGCCGGCGAAACAGAAACTGAAATCGCTCGGTGAAAACAAGGACACCTCCGACGCCGACTACGACTACGAGTACGACGAGAAGCACAAGACCGTCGCCCCGACCGAGCGCGGCGTCAAGAAAGCCGAGGAATTCGTCGGCGTCGACAACCTCTACCTCGGCGAGAACGGCACCCTCGTCAACCACCTCGTCCAGGCGCTGAAAGCGGAGTCCCTCTACAAAAAGGACGACGACTACGCGGTGATCGACGGCGAGGTGATGATCATCGACGAGTTCACCGGCCGCATCCTCGAGGGGCGCCGCTGGTCGGAGGGATTGCACCAGGCAGTCGAGGCGAAGGAGGGCGTGGCGATCCGCGAGGAGAACCAGACCCTGGCGACGATCACCCTCCAGAACTACTTCCGCCTCTACGACAAGCTCTCGGGCATGACCGGCACCGCCCTCACCGAGGCGACCGAGTTCATGAAGATCTACAAAATCCCGGTGGTCGAGATTCCGACCAACAAACCGATGGTCCGCCAAGACCAGAACGACCAGATCTTCAAAACCAAAGACGGCAAGTGGCAGGCATTGCTCGCCGAGATCGTCAGTCGCCACGAAAAGGGACAGCCGATCCTCGTCGGTACCGTTTCGGTCGAGGTCTCGGAGATGATCTCCGAAGCGCTCAAGCGCGACGGGATCAAACACTCGGTCCTCAACGCGAAGCCCGAGCACGCCGAACGAGAGGGCGAGCTGATCGCCCAGGCCGGCCGCAAAGGCGCGGTGATGATCGCCACCAACATGGCGGGCCGCGGCGTCGACATCAAGCTCGGCGGCGACCCCGAGCACCTGGCAATCGCCGAGCTGAAAAAGCAGGGGATCACCCAGGAGAGCGAGGGCTACGAGGAGGCGCTGGCCGAGAAGACGGCCGAGCTGGCGCCGCAGTGCAAGGCCGAGGCCGAAGAAGTGCGCGAGCTCGGCGGCCTCTACATCTGCGGCACCGAGCGGCACGAGTCGCGGCGGATCGACAACCAGCTACGCGGGCGTTCGGGCCGCCAGGGCGACCCCGGGGAGTCGCGCTTCTTCCTCTCGGCCGAAGACGACGTGATCCGCCTCTTCGCCGGCGACCGCATCTACAAAATCCTCGACAAATTGGGCCCGATGGGTGAGGACGGCGAGGAAGTGCCGCTGGAAGCGAAGATGCTGACGAAAACCGTCGAGAACGCCCAGAAGAAGGTCGAGGAACAAAACTTCCTGATCCGCAAACGGGTGCTCGAGTACGACGACGTGCTGAACGAGCAGCGGCGCGTGGTCTACAAATACCGCCGCGAGATCCTCGAAGGGCGGGACATCTCCGAAAACGCCCGCGACGAAATCGAGGGCGTGATCGAGCGGCTCGTCGACGAGTACACCCCCGGCGACGTGCTCGAGGACTGGGACCTGGAGGAGCTGGAGACGCAGCTGCGCCAGATCTGGCCGGTGAGCGTCGAGGTCTCGTCCCTGGCGCCGGAGACGGTCGACCGCGAGAGGCTGAAGGACGCCCTCGACGAAGACGCGATGAACGCCTACGACGAGCGTGAGGAGCAGCTGGGGGAGGAGCTGATGCGCTTCCTCGAGCGCTCGATCCTGCTGCAGGTGATCGACAACCGCTGGCGCGAACACCTCTTCGACATGGACTACCTGCGGGAGGGCATCCACCTCCGCGGCTTCGCCCAGATCGACCCCCTCGTCGCCTACAAAAACGAGGGCTTCCAGATGTTCGAAGAGCTGATGCACTCGATCTGGGACGAGTTCTCGAAACTGGTCTACCGCGCTGAAATCGAAATCCAGCCGGAGCAGGTGGGCGCGGTCGCCGCCAACGGTGGCGGCGAGACCGGGACCCTCGCCTACTCGGGCGGGACGGCTGAAGGCCAGCCCTCGGCCCTGCAGGAGGTCGCCGCCGCCAGCGGCGCCAGCGCGGTCGACGTTGCCGCCGCGGCTGCCGCCGGACCCAGTAACGGCAACGGCGAGGTCGTCGAGACCGTGGTCAAAGGCGAGCACGACAAAATCGGTCGCAACGACCCCTGCTGGTGCGGCAGCGGCAAAAAGTACAAGAAGTGCCATGGAGCGTGAGGACGCTGCAAACCGGCGCATCTCGGCGTCCTCGGTCGGCCGGCTAGCTCACTTAGTGAACTAAGCTCGCGTCGCCGGCCTCCCTGCGTCCACCGACCTGCTTGGTTTTCGCGCCCTCACATCCCCATGGAGACCCCGTAAGAGAGTTCATCCGTGCCTTTAACGAGCAGGACCTCGACGCGTTCGTCGCTGTGCTCGACCCGGAGGTGGAGCTGCATTCGGGGCGGGGGCTGCGCAAGGGGCGGGAGGCTGCTCGGCTCTGGGCGACGAAGGCTCCCGGTGGGGTGCAGCAGACGATCGAGCTGGAGGAGCTCTACGAGGAAGGACTGGAGGGTGGCGGCGGCCATGCGGTGGCGCTGATCCGGCGGCGCTGGCACTGGGCCGAGGACGGCAGCGAAGCCGGGGTCGACGAGATGGCATGGGCCTTTGAGCTGCGCGATCACAGGGTCCTCAGTTGGCGGCCGTACGACGATCGCGAAGAGGCGCTACGGGTGTGGCATTTCGTCCCGCCCCTTGGCTAAGCCGCTCGCGCGGCTTACGATGAGTGCATGTCATCGGTGGCACCCGACAACGCCGAGGCGACGGAGGCCTGGAGCGGGCCGCTTTTCGACCTCTTCGTCAAGTACCGCGACCTGACCTCGAACGGGCTCGGCGCCCATGGGGAAGTCGCGATGCAGGCCAACCCGCCGCGGCCCGGCGAGCGCGTCCTCGATGTCGGCTGCGGCTTCGGCGACACGACGCAGCGGCTGGCGGAGCTGGTCGGTGAGGCGGGGTCGGCGCTCGGCGTCGACGTCTCCCCGCCGTTCATCGAGACGGCCCGCCAAGAGGCAGAGGAAGCCAGCGCCGGGAACGTCCGCTTTCAGGTCGCCGACGTGCAGACGCTGGAGCTGCCGCAGGAATTCGACTACGCCTACTCGCGGATGGGGATCATGTTCTTCGCCAACCCGGTCGCCGCCCTGCGCAACGTCCGTCAGGCGCTCGTGCCCGGCGGCCGCTTCACCGCTGTCGTCTGGCGGCGCAAGCTCGACAACGAGTGGGTCC
>JBQCEW010000177.1:0-3601 GCA_051959815.1 Solirubrobacterales bacterium | reverse complement strand
GATCAGCATCGGCAGCGTGCTGCCCAAAGAACCGGCGCCGACCGAATTCGGTCGGGTGCAGACCTTCTTCAACACCGCTCTGCCCGAGGCGGGGTCGACGCTGGCCTCTCCGGTCAGCGGCGCGATCGTGCGCTGGCGCGTCCAGGGCGCCGTCGGCGGGCCCTTCTACCTGCGGGTGCTCCGTCCCAACGGCAAAGGCGCCTACGAAGCGGCGGGCAAAAGCCAGGGAGAGACTCCGCCCAACACTGACCTGCAGACCTTCCAGACCAACCTGAAGATCCAGGCCGGTGACCTGATCGGGATCGATCCCACCAACCCAACCGACAAAATTGGAATCGTCGCGCCGGCGGGCGCCGCCTTCGCGTCGATCTTCCCGACTCCGTTCGACGGCTCCGTCGTTCCCCCGAGCGAATCGTTCGGCGGCAAAGAGATCGAGCTCGCCGCGGAAATTCAGCCGCAGCCTGAAATCACCCTGGTCTCGCCCCCGTTCGGCTCGGTTGCCGGTGGCACCCTGGTGAAAATCACCGGTAAGAACTTCACTCAGACGAGCGAAGTGAAATTCGGTGCCCTTCCCGCCGCCAGCTTCACCGTCGACTCCGACACCGAAATCACCGCAACGACCCCGAAGGTCCTGCGGCCGGGGACGGTGAACGTGTCGGTGACGACCTTCGCCGGCACCAACCCGGACACGCGCTTCGACGACTACGTCTACCTGGCGTGCGTGGTTCCGCAATTGAAGAACCGCACGCTGAAGGTGGCGAAGACGCTGCTGCGGCGCCGCGGCTGCAAGCTCGGCCACGTGAAGAAGGTGGACGCGCCGAAGCCGAAGAAAGTCGGCAAGGTCCTCAAGCAGACGCCGAAGCCGGGCAAAGTCCTCTCGCCTGGTTCCCGCGTCCGCATCGAGCTGGGCCGTTAGCTGTAACGGGTCGGGAGCTGCATGCGGCTCCCGACCCGCCCTCTTGCTCAGTTGGTCGACAGAACGCTCCGGCGGGTGTAGGGTCGCGTCTGGGCAGGGACTCATCGGGAAGGAGTCCAGATGGCGGCAGAAGTCAAGAACTTCGAATCACCTGACGAAACCCGTCAGTTCGAAGGCAAAGGCGACGCGAAAGTAGTGGAGCTGGCCGGTCACAGCGTCGGGTACGGCACGTTCGAGCCCGGCTGGAAATGGTCGGAGAACGTGAAGCCGATCGCCGGCACGGATTCGTGCCAGGTCGCCCACTTCGGCTACGTCCTCTCCGGCGGCATGCGCGTCTACATGGACGATGGCCAGGAAATGGAGATCAAGGCTGGTGACGTCGTCGCGATCCCACCCGGTCACGATGCCGAGGTGACGGGACCGGAGGCCTGCGCGATGGTCGACTTCGGCGAGATCGGCGATTACGCCAAGCGTTGAGCCACCGCTAGGAACCTGAGTCGCCGCCGAGGAGCCGGGCTTTCTCGGCGGCGAACTCCTCTTCGGTGAGGAGCCCCTTGTCGCGCAGCTCGCCGAGTTTTTCGAGGCGCAGGAGGCGCGCGTCCTCCTCGCTCACCGGCATCGTCGTGGTGGGAGCCTCTGCCGCCCCTCGCTCGCCGCCGCTGGGCCGCCGCACTTCCGGCAGGCGCAGCCTCGATGCCTGCTCGCCGACGCGCTCGGGGATGTTGGCGTCCTTGACCGCGCTGACGACTTTGTCCCGGGTGTGGCCGAAGACGTCGCCGTAGGTCGCGTCGGGGAATTCCTCTTCCGTCTGCCTGCGCAGCTCGTGGATCCCGAAGGCGGCCATCCCGGCGATGATCAGCGTCGTCAGGAAGGCGCGCAGCCCCTGGGTCGAGGAGCTGAGGAAGTAGATGCAGACGAGGATCGCGAGGCCGGTGTAGACGTAGGCGGGGTGCAGTCGCAGGGTCGGGGCCATATAGCGGCGGGTGGTCCGGGCCGGCGCGGTCGGCGAAGCCAGCCAGCCGGCGGCGGCGAAGAGGGCGCCGATGACGATCACCGTCGTCGCGATGCTGACCATCAGCGAGGTGCCGATCGACCAGGCGGCTTCGCCCGCCGGCTTGACGTTCTCGTTCGTCACCAACTGCCCGACGACGATGCCGCCGGCGACGTGGCGGAAGACGATCGCCGCGAAGCCCGCCGCGATCAGGCCGATGCCGCTGTAGAGGACGGTGACCCAGCGCCCGTCGCGGGAGAGGTAGATCGCCGCCCCGAAGGCGGCAAAGGTGAGGATCGAGAGCAGCAGCGCCAGCCCTTTCACCGCGACGGCGATGTTCTGCGCGGTCTTCAGCTGGTCCGATTTGAGGATGTGGATCTGACCCGCGTCGGGCGGCAGTTTTTCGGCCAGGCTTTCGCCGATCCCGACCTGCTGAGCGAGGTTGGTGAGCAGGCTGCCGAGGTTGAGGGTGACTTCCCCGTTTTCGGTTTCGACCGCTTCCTTCTTGTTTTCGAGCACGGCCAGGAGCTGTTCGTGGGTGGCTCGATTCGCTTTTTCCCACAGTTCCTGTGCGGTCGAGGTTTCGAGCACCTTTTCGGCGCCGTCGCCGGCGAACTGGCGCAGCCCGCCCGCAGCGGGGCCGGCAAATTCCTTGACTTCGCCGGGCAGGATCCCTTCCAGTTCCTTGCGCACGTTGACGTTTTCGTAGAGCTGGTCGACCAGGTAATTGCCAACCGCTTCGCGGATCTTCGCGTTGTGCAGGAGCTTGCCGCTGGTTTCGACCCAGTCGTTGGTGTTAAGCGCCTGCCGCTCGATCCAGATTGCGAAGACGCTGAGAAAGGCGAGGACGGAGCCTAGAACGATGAGGGCCCTGACAGTACGTCGCCGTCCGCGGCTCATGGCGGGATGCTATACGTGACATCACCATGAAGCTAGAGGGCATCCACCACATAACCGCGATCACCGAGAATGCCCAGCGCAACGTCGACTTCTACGCGGGCGTGCTGGGACTGCGGCTGGTCAAGAAAACCGTCAACCAGGACAACCCCACCGTCTACCACCTGTTTTTCGCCGACGAGGGCGGGGACCCGGGCTCCGACCTGACCTTCTTCGAGTACCCCGGCGCGGCGCAGGGACGCCCTGGAGCGGGGATGGTGCACCGGATCGTTTGGCGCGTCGCCTCGGCTGACGCCATCGACTTCTGGGCTGAGCGGCTGGGCGCCAATGGGACCGAGTCCCGGCGCGAGGGCGAGAGCCTCGTTTTCTCCGATCCGGAGGGACTCGACCACGAGCTGGCGGTGGTCGACGTACCCGACGCGCCGCTGATCGCCGACCACCCGGAGATCCCGGGCGAGCTGGCGTTGCAAGGCTTCCATGCGGTGCGTGCGTACTCGGCCTCGCCGGGGGCGAGCAGCGGTCTGCTGGAAGCGCTCGAGTTCGAGCAGGCAGATGGCGGCTGGGAGGCGCGTGGGAGCCAGCGCGGTGGCCTCTATTTCTATGACGAGCCGCCGAGCGAGCGCGGCCTGCAGGGCGCCGGCAGCGTCCACCACGTCGCCTGGGCCTCAACTCCGGAGAAGCTGATGGACTGGCGCGAGAAGGCTGTCTCCGGCGGCGCCCAACCGACCCCGGAGATCGACCGCTTCTACTTCCGCTCGATCTACTTCCGCGAGCCGAGCGGGGTGCTGTTCGAGATC
>JBQCEW010000176.1:0-4715 GCA_051959815.1 Solirubrobacterales bacterium | reverse complement strand
ATTTCCGCGTAGAGGACGTAGGTGCCGCCACCGAAGTTGACGACGTTCAGCAGGTCGATGTCCTCGCGCAGCTCCTCGGCCGTCAGCTCCAGCCGCTCGCGCAGATCGGCGACCTGCAGGCGCTCGCCCCGTTTCGCCGCTTCGATCAGGAGGCCGGCGAGGGTGACGAGGCGGGCGAAGCGCTCGGGCCGGATCGCCGCCTCGCCGCGGCCGTTGGAGCGGCTGCGCTTCGGCTGCTCGTCGAGCGGGCGGTCGACGATGTCGGCGGGCTTGAAGCCGTTGACGTGGCGCTGCTTCAGCAGCTCGCGGCGCTTCCCGGCCTCCTCGCGCAGGTCCTCGGGGCCGAGCACCTCGGCGTTCTGCCGCCAGCGCAGGACCCAGGCGATCAGCTCGCGCTCGGAGGCGTAGGGCGTCTCGAAGACGCGACCCTTGCCGGGGGCGTTGTCGGACTTTTTCGCGTTGCGGAGCTCGCCGTAGGAGCCGTAGTCGCGTTCGATCAGCCAGGCGATCCGCTCGCGGATGAAGATCTTCGCCGTCCCCTGGGTCTCCCCTAGCTGCCAGTCGGCGCGACTGCCGTAGTCGCGGCGGTCGAAGTCCTCCGGCGGCGAGAAATCGTGCTCGGCCTTGGTCGCGTAGCCGACCTTGCCCTGGATCCGCGAGAGCCGGAAGACGCGCACCGCTTCGCGCTCGTGCGCGTAGCCGATCAGGTAGAACTGCCCGCCGCGGAAGACCAGGTGGTAGGGGTCGACCTTGCGCTTTTCGGTCTCGCCCCGCTCCATCGTGTAGTAGGTGAACTCGATCGTCTTGCGGCGGCTGATCGCGGTCTCGATCTTGGAGAGGCGCTGGGAGAGGTCGCGGCCGCCGGCGGAGGCGGTCATCGCCATCTCGACCGGGGCGCGTTCGCCCTCGGCGAGCGGGTTCGGGTGGCCCCAGGCGACCTGCTGCAGCGCCAAGCGCAGCGGCTCGGCGTAGGCGAAGCCGCCGTCGGTGAGCAGCATCAGCGCCGTGCTCAGCGCCGCCAGCTCGTCGTCGGAGAACTTGATCGGGTCGAGGTAGAAGTTCTCCGGCGGCAGCGAGTAGAGCTCGGCCTCGAAAAAGCCCTCGCCGGGCTTCTCGACCCCGAGCTGGATGCCGAGGCTCTCCAGCTCGGCGCGATCGGCGTAGAAACGGCGCGCGAACGCGTCGTCGTTCATGTCGCTGTAGCCCTCCACCTCGCGCTTGATCTCGAGAGCCGAGACCGGCCTGCCTTGCGCCATCAGAAACGAGATTAGAGAGAGCTGGCGGATCAGCTTCTCGGTGTCCTTCGCCACTGCTCGGCAGGATAGTCTGAGAGCGGCATATGGAAGTCCTCCGAAACCTCTTCGGCAACCTAACCGCGGGCATTATCCGGCTTTTGGTGACGGTCGGAATCCTTGTTGCGGTCTACTTCCTGCTCGTCAGGCCCGCTTTGGACACGACCGAAAAGATCAGCCACGAAGTCAACGTCAACGTCGAGAAGGGGTTCGAACAGGCCCACGTCGGCGACATCGGCAAGACGATCGAAGACGTCAACCGCCGGGTCCAGCGCGAAATCAAGCGCTCGCTGCGACAGACCCAAGGCCACAACGAGGCAAACAAGCTGATCCACTGCATCCAGCGCGCCCACCAGGACGTCAACAAGATCCAGCACTGCAACGAGCGGTACTGAACGCCTAGAAGAGAGCGATACCGGCCAGCGTCGCGCAGCTGCCAATCAGAGCGACGGAGACGGCGACCGCGCCTGCGAACAGCGCTTGCTGTAGCCGGTCAAAACGTTGGTTCATTTCGCTGAAACGTTGGTTCATCTCGCCGGACTGTTTTTCCATCCGCGCTTCCAGACGGTCGAAGCGCTCAGCGGTCTCGGCCTTCGCCTCCGCGAAGCGCTTGTCGACACGTGCGAAGCCGTCGTCGACCTTCTTGTTGAGGTCGTCGAGGCGCTGGTCGGTCCGGGTCTCTCTCGGCATCATCACCGCCATTAGCCTAGCGTAATGTTTCGTCTATGACGAAACACGCGCAGAACCAAAGAATTGCCGCGCCACTTCGTCACATTTCTGTGACTTCAGGCCGCGCGCTGGGCGAAGAAGGCACTGCCGGAAAGCGCGCGGTCGAAGCCTGACCAGGACTCACCCGCGGGAAGCTGGCGCTCGAGGCGGTCGAAGCTGCCGAGGCGGCCGCCGAGGTTGTCGATCATGTGGACGAGGACGGCCTCGCGGGTAGCGGGGACGACCGGGGATCCGTGCTCGAGCGAGCCGTGATGGCTGAGGATGACGTGGAGCACGCACTGGGCGAGGTGGGGGTCGAAGCCGGGCAGGTCCTCGATCGCCCGGCGGACGGTGTAGTAGCCGAGCGGGATCTCGCCCTGCAGGCGGCCAGCGTCGGTGAGGTCGATCGCCAGTGGGTCCTCGTTGTAGGCAATGCACTTGCCGATGTCGTGCAGGAGAGCGCCGGTGACGGCGACGTCGCGGTCGATGCCCGGAAAGAAGTTGGCCGCAGCGGAAACCGCCTGGGCTACCGAGAGCGTGTGCTCCAGCAGCCCGTGGCGATAAGCCTGGTGGTAGGTCTTCGCCGCCGGGGCGTCGCGGAAGCGCTGCCAGGTCTCCGAGTTCTCGCCGAAGAAGAGCTCGAGCAGCTCGAGCAGCTGTGGGTTCTGCACCGTCGCCAGCAGTTCGCGCAGTTCCCCCTCGAGCTGATCCGCGGAAACCTCCGACTCGGCGGCCAGGTCCTCGGCTTCGTACTCATGCGCCTCGGCCTCGCGCAGAGCGCTGACCTTGATCTTCGCCCCCCAGCGCTCGCTGACTTCGAAGACGCCGCTGACGAAGACTGGCGAGCCGGCGCAGCAGAGGGCATAGTGCGCTTCCGCCTCCTCCCAGCAAACCGCCTCGGCGGTGCCGGTTGCGTCGCCGACCGAGAGCCGCAGCCACGGCTCGCCGTTGCGCTTGCGCCGCAGCTCGCGCTCGCGCACCGCGTAGACCCCGCTTACGCGCTGACCGTCCTCAAGATCGCGGAGAGGAATCCGCAGCGCGGTTTCGGTGGGGGCCGGGTCGACTTGGGCGAGGCTGTCGAGCTGCGTCTGCTCGCTCATCGTTCGTCCAAGGTAGAGATGGTGGCGGACGCCGCTCAGCGGCGAAAAGTGAGGGAAATGGGGTTCAGGCGGATGCCGAATCGACTGCGAAGAGACGCCATTCGCCCGGCGCGCCCTTCAGCGTCTGCGTGCCGCGCTCGGTGAACTCGAGGCCGGAGCCGACGACCAACTCCCGCACGGTGCTGGAGACGAGCACTTCGCCCGGTCCTGCCAGCGCGCCGATGCGGGCGCCGATGTTGACCGCCATGCCGCCGACGTCGTCGCCGATCAACTCCACCTCGCCGGTGTGGATGCCGGCGCGAACCTCGAGGTCGAGCCTCGCCACCTCCTCCTGCAGCGACTGCGCGCAGCGGATCGCCCGGGCCGGCCCGTCGAAGGTGGCGAGGAAACCGTCCCCCATCGTCTTCACCTCGCGCCCGCGGTGGAGGGCGAGTGCTCGGCGCACGGCGGCGTCGTGGCGCTCCAGCAGCTGGCGCCAGGCGCGGTCGCCCAGCGCCGCCGCGCGTTCGGTCGAGCCGACGATGTCGGTGAAGAGGATCGTCGCCAGCGCCCGTTCGGGTTCGACCGCGCGGCGGCTGCCGACGAGGAACTCTTCGACCTCGTCGAGCAGCGCGTCCTGGTCGCCGGTGACCGGCAGGTGGTCGGCTCCCTCCAGCTCGACGTACTTGGCGCCGGGTATCGCCTCGGCCAGGTAGCGGCCCTGCCCCACCCGGGAGATGCGGTCGTCGCGCCGCTGCATGACGAGCGTCGGCACGTCGATCGCCGGCAGCACCGCGCGGACGTCGAGCTCCCGGTAGAGGTCCATCAGCGCCACCGCTCCCGCCGGGCTGGTCCCGTAGCGGAGGACCCGCGACCACCAGCGTTCGAAGTCGCGGTCGCCGATCGCGCTCGGCGCCCAGAGGTTGACCCCGACCGGGCCGCCCCAGTCGCGCTTGACGACCTCGCCCCAGCGCACCAGCGCCTCCTCCGGGATCCCGTGGGGGAAATCCGGCGCCTCGAGAATGCGAGCGTAGGTCCCGTAGAGGACGAGCGAGGAGACGCGGTCGGGATGGGTGGCAGCGAAGAGAACGGACATCGGACCGCCCTCGGAGATGCCGAAGATCGCCGGCCGCTCGCAGTCCGCCGCTGCCAGCACCGCCTCGAGGTCTTCCATCGAGTCCTCCAGAGTCGGCGGCCGGCCGGTGCGGTCGGAGAGCCCCTGTCCCCGCTTGTCCCAGATGACGACGCGGGCGAACGAGGTGAGCCGGCGCAGGAAGCGGGCGACGGAGGGGTCGTCCCAGAAGAGCTCGACGTGGGAGACGAAGCCGGGGACGAAGACGAGCTCGAGCGGCCCGTCCCCATGCACCTGATAGGCGATGCTGACCCCATCGGAGTCGGCGTATCGGGTCTCGGCTTCCATCCTCACCCCGAACTGCATCAGATTTCAGGTCTAGCAGGCCGGAAATTTGATGCAGTTCCGTTGGCCGCCTTGGAGGGGGCTGCGTGGGACTACGTGTAGGCCAGCGCCGTCAGTTGCTCGAAGCGGAGGACGCCCTCTCGGGCCTCGGGGTCGGAGGTGCGGGCGGCGTGGACGGTCACGGTGAGTTTTTTCGGGTCGCCGAGCCGCATCGCCGTC
>JBQCEW010000175.1:0-6024 GCA_051959815.1 Solirubrobacterales bacterium | reverse complement strand
GCCAGTCGGCGCTCCGATTCCTTTCTTGACAGGACCGGATGAGGTCGTACCCTGCTTCGAAATGATGAAGATGAAGTCCTACATTCTCTCGTTGCTCGTGGTGGTCGCCATGACCGTTTCGCTCGTTTGTTTGGCTGGATGCGGAGGGAGCAGTGAAACGTCCGCGGCTAAACCGCAACCGGCGGCGGCGAAGCCCCGATCGCCAGCGGAAAAGCCTCGATCGCCCAGAACGCCGGCGGAGAGGGCTCGATTCATCAAGCGGGGAAATGCGATCTGCAAGAGGGCGGACGCTGAGCAGCACAAGCGCGCGGTTCGATATCTGAAGAAAGAAGGACCGCTTAACCGAAAGTGGGAACTTGTCGCGCCGGCAGTCGTGCCGCCGATGAAAAGGGCGCTTAAAGAGCTCAAAGCTCTCAAGCCCCCGGAGGGGGAAGAACCGAGGGTATGGCGGATCCTCCAAGCAATGGCGGTAGGCGTCGAAGACGCGGAAGCAGATCCCATCGATCTCATATTTACGTGGAGCGATCCCTTCCAGGAAGCGCGGCGGCTGGACAAGAAGTATGGCTTGACGGTATGCGCCTTCAGCTCGCAGGTGATCATCCAGCCACGTGAAGAGAAGAACATGGGCTTTTAGGTCTTTGACCCGGTTCCCGTGGACGGAACTGGGAGCGCACGCTGGTACTAGAAACTTGTGCGTCAGTAATGTTGATTGTCACCCGCGCAATCTAAAGTCCTGTGAAAAACGGTGCAGAAACAATCTATGCTCAATACCTTCTGATTAACCGCATGACGGTGCAGCCGCCGTCCTGTTGATCGGGCTAATTTGCCCGCATAAGGAAGGAAGTACCTCCGATGCATAGGAAATTGATCGTGATCTGCATGGCGATCGCCGCGTTTGCAGCTTTCATGACCGCACCCGTTGCATCCGCTTCGCCGATTCTGACAAGCGAAACCAAAGCGGTCGCCGTCGGTTCTGAAGTGACAGCTAAAAGCACAAACGAAGTCAAATTAACAGCCCCGCCCACGGTGACCACGGTAACCTGCTCTGGTGCTGATTTCACTGGAAAGGTGACCGCAAACTCGGGTAGCCGAGTTGCCCTGGAAGTGCCAGCCGGGAACTTCAAGTTTTCCGGTACCGCTGCTGGAGGGGATTGCACAGCAACTCAGGGTGCTTTCAGTGCTACGTGGGGCAGACTGTGTGCTGAAACTGTCGCCAGCACAGACATTGTTTCGTTCACTGGATGTGGTACGTCAGCCACGCTTACCACAACCTTGACAAATGTGATCTCCTGCAAATACAGTGCCCCCGCATTTAGTGCGACCTTCCTGACAAACAGCGATGCGACACTCAGCGTCGTGGAACAGGAATTCGTTCGTGAAGAAGGAGGTATCTTTTGTCCGGCCAAATGGGGGCTCGACTTCCATCTGGATCTGACCACCCCCGCCGGGGGGACACTGGTCATCTCTTAGCCGCCGGGCGACTGGAGCCGTTGCAGACGGGGCTGCCCTAATCGGCGGCCCCGTTCATGTTGACCGCCTCTCCCTATACTCTTGACAAGTGACCAGAAGGTCACCTATTGTTCCGGCTATGGACGAGGTCTTCAAGGCGCTGGCGGATCCGACCCGGCGGGAGCTGCTGGACCGGCTCTTCGAGCGGGACGGGCAGTCGTTGAGTGCCTTGGAAGAGGGGTTGCCGATGTCTCGGTTCGGTGTGATGAAGCACCTGCGGGTGCTGGAGGAGGCGGGGCTGGTGACCACGCAGCGACGGGGGCGCGAGAAGTTTCACTTTCTCAATCCCGTCCCGATCAGGCTGATCCACGACAGGTGGGTGGGCAAGTTCGCGGAGCCCTGGGCCTCGGCGCTCAGCGAGCTGAAGCGAGATTTGGAGAAAAGCGAGAACGAGGAGGACGAGCGATGAGCGAGGAACAGACCTACACCGTGGTCGGTGGGCGCGGGACGCTGACCGTGTTCGAGATCTACATCAAGACGACGCCCGAGCGGCTCTGGGAGGCGATCACCGATGGTGAGATGCGCAAGCGCTACAGCTTCGGCGTCGGCACGCTCTCCGACTGGACGGAGGGGTCGGAGTACAAATCCTCCGTGCCGGGGGTGGTCGACATCGCCAGCGGCGAGAACTTGGAGGTCGACCCGCCGCGGCGGCTCGTCCAGAGCTTCACCGCGCTCTGGAGCGAGGACGTGCGGCGGGAAGGCACCTCGCGGGTGACCTGGGAGATCGAGCCGGTCGGCACCTCCTGTCGGCTGCGGGTCACCCACGACCAGCTCAGTGAGAGTGCCAACAGCGAACTGTTCGGCGGCTGGCCGATGATCCTCTCTGGCCTGAAGACGTTGCTGGAGACCGGGGAGGACCTGGACACCGCCGGCTCCCTGCGCTACTCGGGCGCGGCCGGAGGCTGACTCTGAGGCGACCGCGGCGATTTCCGGCGCCGGCGGCTGCGGCTCCGGGCGCGGCGGTCCCGGGGCGGGATCGGGAGGCCCGGGCGGTCCCGGCCCCGGCGAAGGGGTCGGTGGCCGCGGGTCCGGCGACGGCGGCGGCCCTGGAATCGGCGTGTCGAGTCGTGGTTTCATGCTTTGTGTCCTACCCCGATCCTGGGTTTCTCCACTTGCGGAGGTGGGGTAGCCGGGGCGAACAGATCGAGGAGGAGAGAGCAATGAGTCAACCGACCTTGGAGGAAGCCCGGAAGATCAGCGATTGGCGCCCGGAGCTGGGCGTTCTCTCCGTATATCTTGGCTTCGACCCGGCCGATCGCACCGGCGCTTGGCGGACCGAGCTGCGCAACGGTCTCGACGCCATCCTCGAGAGCCACAAGGAAGCGGAGCACGAGAAACGGGTGGCGTTGCGGGCGACGGCGAAGCGGATGATCGAGCGCTTCGAAGACGGCGACCTGCGGCCGCCGCCGCGCGGGGAAGTGGGCTTCATCGAGGTCGCCGAGAAGGCGGGGGTCGAGCGTTGGTGGGGAACCGGGAGTCCGCCGGTCGCCGACGCCTGCGTGGAGTACGCCGCCGACCCGGTCGTGGCGCCGCTAATCGCCCTCTGCTGCCGCGGCGCCGACCGCGGCGTCGCGCTGCTCTCCTCCGAGCGGGTCCGGCTGCTGCGCTGCGCCGAAGGCGCTCTGGAGGAGCTCGAGGACTGGGAACTCAGCATCTTCAGCCTCGACTGGCGCGAGCGCAAATCGCAGAGCACCGCCCAGGGCGTCGGCTCCTCTGGGCACGATCAGTTCGACGAACGGCTCGAACACAACCGCCAGCGCTTCCTCACCGAGTGCGGAAAGCTGGCCGCCGGCGTCCTCGAGGACAGCGGCCTCGACCAGATGATCGTCTTCGGTCCAGCCAGGGACGTCGAGGCCTTCAACGCCGGCTTCGGCTCGGCGAAGGCGGAGCTCGCCCTAGGCGGCGACGTGGAGCTGATCTCGACTCCGAAGGGAAAGCTGGGCGAAGTCGTCGCCGAGGCGATCGAGCGCCTCGACGATCAGCGCGATCGCGAGTTGGTCGAACGCGTGCTGGGCGAGGCCAAGGGCGGCTCCCGCGGCGCCGTCGGGCTGCAGGAGACGAAGGAGGCGCTGGCCGAAGGTCGGGTCGACCACCTCGTCTTCGACGGGGCGATCGGCAGCGAAGCCGAGGCGCTGATCCGCGGCGCCCTTGCCGGCAGTGCTGAGGTGACGATCGTCCGCGACGAGCTCGCCGCCCCCCTGGCCGAGGCCGAAGGCGTCGCCGCGATCCTGCGCTACTGAACACCTCGCAATGTGACCCGCCGCACGGTTCGCCCGAACCCTCGTTCGGGTAGACGGGGAGGGATCGAGTCGAGAAGGCGAGAGGCGAAAGGAGAGGTGTTTTGAGCGTGCAAGAGCGGGTTGCCGGCGGGCCGCTGGGCAAGGTGGTCGGCCGGGCGAAGCAGATGGCCGGAGCGGCGCTGGGGCGGGAAGACCTGCACCGCGAGGGGCAGTTGCAGGAGGTCCAGGCCGACGCCCAGGCGGAGGCGGCCGAGCGGGCCGCCGAGGCCGAGCGCAAAGAGCAGGAGGCGGAGATCGAGGCCGAGCGGGCGCAGACCGAAGCCGAGCGTCGCGAGGTCGAAGTTGAGGCGCAGAAGGTCGCGGCCGAAGAGGAGGCCGAGCGCAAACGGGCCGAGGAAGAGCGCGCCGCCGCTACCAGCGCGCAGGTCGAGAAAGCAGCCGCCGAGCGCGAGCGGCTGGCTGGCGAACAGCGCGCGCAGGCCAAACGCCAGCAGGCCGCCGCCGAGAAGGGCGAGGCGAAGCGCGAGGCGGCGAAGCTGGAGCGCGAAGCCGATCGCGCCGAAGAGGCCGCCGAAATCATCGACCCAAAGGAGGAGAGCTGATGGCGATGCCCACCATCTCCAAGACGATCTTCAACTCGTCGATCAAGCTGGCGCGCGCGCCCTTCGACGTTGCCCTGGATGCCCTTGGCGGCTCCGACTCCAGTGCCAAGCACCTGCTCGATCGGGCCGAGGCCGGCGCCCGCAGCGCCACCGGCGTCATTTTCCGCGACGACGAGCTGCAGGAAGAGGGCCGCAAAGCGCTGCTGGCGACCAAGGAGCGCGAGCGGGCCGTGGAGCTGCGCGAGAAAGCCGAGGTGCAGGAGCGCGAGGCCGAGGAGCGGCAGGCCGAAGTCAGCCAGGCCGCCGAGGAGGCCGCCGCCGAAGCGCGGCGCAAAGCCGAGCAGGAGCGGCGCAAAGCCGAGAAGCGCCGCCGCGAACGCGAGGCCCGCGCCGCCAAAGCCGAGGAGAAGAAAAAGGCGAAAACCAAAAAAGCGGTCACCAAGGCCAAGCGCACCAACGCCAAAGCGAACAAGACCGCGCAGCTGGAGAAGCTCGAGGCCAAAGAAGAGAGCATCGAGGCCAAGGAGGAGGCTGCGGCGACTGAGCGCGAGGCCAAACGGCTGGAGGAAGCCGCCGCGGCGGCGAAGGAGGAGCGGAAAAACGGCAACGGCGGCTAGTCATCTACCGCACCGCCGATGACCTCTGGGTCCAGGACCTACTTCCACTGTCACCCGGAAGGGGAGGATCCCGGGGCCCTGCTCGATCCCCATAACCAGGTCTCGGAACCGTGGGGAGAGCCCGAACACGGCCCCTGCGACAAGTGCGGTGGCAGCGGCACGACCGCCTACGAGTGCTTCTCCTGCATGGAGGCGGGCGCGGACTCGGACTGCCCCGCCTGCCAGGGCCGGGTCCGCTTCGAGCAGACCTGTCCGACCTGCGAGGGGAGCGGCGAGATCCACCGCACGCAGCGGCGCGGGCTCGCCGTCTTCCCCAGCCGCGAGGGCCTCTATCGCTACCTCGCCTGGAAAGACGACGCCAGCGTCGAGGGCAAGGTCGTGGTGGAGGTGGCGGGCGAGCTGAGCGACGACCGCGATCTCGACGCCGACCACGGGGCGCTGCTCGTCTTCCCCGACCGAGTGATCTCGGTCGAGCAGCTCGACCCCGAAGTCGTGGCTTCGATCCGCGACCGGGTCGGCGAAGAGGGCGACGGGGAGGCTTGAGCGCCGGGCCGGATCACTCCGGTCCGGTGCGGCCGTCCTCGAGGTAGAAAACCTCGGAGCAAATATCGACATCGGCGTCGAGGCCGCTGATGAAGGCGCGTACCTTGCGCCCGGTCAGGCGTTCGATGATCTCGCGAAACCGGTTCTCCGTCGCCGCCTGGAAGTAGAGGCGGGTGTCGCGCAGGCGCTGGTGCTCGCCCATCTCCACGAGGCTGCGCTCGGCTGGGGTAAAGGTGTTCTCCAGTGAGCAGATGACGATGTCCGGCCCGGCGAACTCGGTCCGGGCTTTGGTCGGCCCGCGCCCGAACAACTCTTTATAGAGACGCACCATCTCGCGCGAGATCTCCGCCCGCACGGACTCGAACTGGCTGCCGTTTACTTCCCTCGATTCGGTAGTTGGTTGGTCGTTCATGCCTTTTTATTACCCATGGAAATGGGAGATTTACCAATTGCCCCCGCGGGTATACAATCTCGGTGGAGAACAACACAAAACAATCCTCCCCTGCCCCCCAC
>JBQCEW010000174.1:0-3346 GCA_051959815.1 Solirubrobacterales bacterium | reverse complement strand
GTGGCGGACCAGCAGCAGCGCGCAGCCGACGCCGAAGACCGTGTTCAGCGGCACCGCGATCGCCACCATCAGCAGGGTCAGCTTCAGCGCGTGCAGGCCGTCGGGCGAGGTGATCGCGTCGAGCGGCGGCGCGATCCCGTGTTCGAAGGTTTTGTAGAAGATGAACCCGAGGGGGACCAGCAGCAGGAGCAGGATGTAGCCGAGGCCGAGCACCCGCAGGGACCAGCGACTGGCCGGATTGGCGGTCATGCCTTGTCACCTCCGCCGGTGCTCTCGGCGGCAAGCGTCGGGATCAGCTCGCTCGAGGCGCGGTCGTGGCGGACGGCCCAGCGCTGGATCAAGCTCACCGCCGCCAGGCAGACCAGCGAGGCGAGCAGCAGCACCACCGAGACCGCGGCGGCACCGGTGTCGTTGCCGGACTCGATCTGCTGGCGGATGAAGACCGAGGAGACCATCGTGTTCGGCAGACCGCCGGCGAAGAGCAGGACCGAGCCGAACTCGCCGAGCGCCCGCGCGTAGGCGAGGGCGACCCCGGCGCCGAGTCCGGGCAGCAGGTTGGGGAAGATGATGCGGCGGAAGACCGTGAAGCCACCCGCCCCGAGCGAGGCCGCCGCCTCCTCCATCTCGCGGTCCATCTCCATCAGCAGCGGTTGCACCGCGCGGACGACGAAGGGGAGGGTGACGAACATCAGCGCCACGACCACTGCGGTCGGGGTGCCGGCGATGTGGACGCCGAAGGGGCTTTTGTTGCCCCAGAGCTCGATCAGGATCAGGCTGGCGACGATCGTCGGCAGCGCGAAGGGGAGGTCGACGACGGCATTGATTGCCGCCTTGCCCGGGAATTCGTCCCGGACCAGCAGCCAGGCGAGGATCGTGCCGAAGAAGGCGTTGATGAGGACGACGATCAGCGAGGCGAGCAGGGTCAGCTTCAGCGAGCGCAGCGCCTGCGGCTGCGTCACCTGGTCCCAGAAGTGACCGAGGCCGAGGCTCAGCGACTGGTCGGTCAGCGCCGCCAGCGGCAGCAGCACGATCAGGCTCAGGTAGAGCACGACCATGCCGCGGCCGAGGCCAGCGCCGACCCCGGGCAGGCGGATGCCTGCCCGGAGGGCGCTGCGCTCGTGAGTGAGGGTCCCGGCCTCCATCGATCAGCCCGAGGTCGAGACTCCGAGTTCGCCCTCGATCTTGGCCACCGAGCCGGATTCTTCGTCGAAGAATTCGTCGTTGACCTTGCCCCAGCCGCCGAACTTGCTGATCTTGAACAGGTCCTTCGGGGTCGGGAACTGCTGCTGGTCGACCAGTTTCGGGTTGACCGGGCGGTAGCCGTTTTCAGCCCACAGTTCCTGGCCTTCGTCGGACCAGAGGAACTTGAGGAAGTCTTCGGCCGCCGGCTCCGGCGCTTCTTTGGTGACCGCGATCGGCGTTTCGATCTGGATCGTCGCCGGCGGGATCACGTATTCCACTTCTTCGCCTTCTTTTTCGGCCTTGATCGCTTCGTTCTCGGAGGTGAGGAGCACGTCGCCCTGGCCCTGCGAGAACGCGGAGAAGGCGTCGCGGCCGCTGCCCGGTTGGGCGACGGTCTTTTCGAGGACGCTCTTGACGGCTTCCAGCGCCTGCGTGGGCGAGTCGCCTTCTTCGATCGCCGACCCGTAGACGGCCATGATGTTCCAGCGGGCCGAGCCGGAGCTGAACGGGTTCGGGGTGACGACGTCGACTTCCTTGTCCTCGATGTCCTTGAAGGACTTGATCCCTTCCGGGTTGCCCTTGCGGACGAGGATCACGACGACCGAGTCGGTGGCGATGCCGTGGTACTTGTTGGCTTCCCAGTTTTTGGCGACGATTTCGCCTTCTTCGACCAGGCGTTCCATGTCGCCGGCCTGGGAGAAGTGGACGACCGATGCGGGCTGGCCCGCGGCGACGGCCCGGCTCTGATCGCCGGAGGCGCCGAAGGAGTTGCTGAAGCTGACGCCTTCGCCCTGCGGGGTTTTTTCGAAGGCCGGCTCGAGGACTTCGGCGTAGACGGATTCCGGGGTGGAGTAGCCAACCACGTCGAGCTTGCCCCCGCCAGAGGAGCCCGTGTCCGCGCCGGTGGCGTTGCTGCCGCTGCCTCCGCAGCCGGAGGCGGCGATTGCGACTAGCAGGGTGACGAGGAGGGCCAGGAGGCCAACCGTCACGCTGCGCCGCCGGGTGGTGCGCGCGTTCCGCATCTAAGTTGTTCCCTTCTTTCTCGACTAACTTACGTTCTTGAGCAACTTAATGCTCAATCTTGGGGCGGCACCCTAGCACAAAGTCGATAAGGAAAGTAGGGAATCCGGATCGGGATTCAGGAGATCAGGGTGCTCCGGTCATTTCTTCCGCTATCCGGAACAAACGACCGGAGCGCGCATAGACTGCGCTCATGGATGTGCTGCGGACGCCGGAGGAGAGGCTCGAAGGGTTGCCGGACTACCCGTTCGAGTCGCGTTACCGCGAGGTCGACGGGCTGCGGCTGGCGCACCTCGACGAGGGGGAGGGGAAGCCGGTCGTCTTCTTCCACGGCGAGCCGACCTGGTCGTTCCTCTGGCGCAAGGTGATCCCGCCGGTGCGCGATGCCGGCTACCGCTGCATTGCCCCCGACTACGCCGGCTTCGGCCGCTCCGACAAGCCCGCCGATCTCGGTTGGTACACCTACGACCGCCACGTCGAGCTGATGGCGGGACTGCTGGAGGACCTCGACCTGCGCGAGGCGACCGCGGTCGTCCACGACTGGGGCGGGCCGATCGGCCTGCGGCTCGCCGTCGAACATGCCGATCGCTTCGACCGGATCGTGATCATGGAGACCGGCCCCTTCACCGGCCACCAGAAGATGAGCGACGCCTGGTTCGCCTTCCGCGACTTCGTCCGCGACAACGAGGACGTGCCGGTCGGGTTCCTCATAAAGGGCGGCTGCAGGAACGACCCCGGCGACGAGGTGATCGCCGCCTACGACGCGCCCTACCACGAGACGGCAGCAAAGGCGGGCGTGCGAGCCTTCCCGCTGATCCTGCCGACGACTCCTGATGCGGTCGGTGCGGCTGAGGGGAAACAAGTAGCTGATGCCCTTCGTGAGGACGACCGCCCTGCTTTAGTCCTCTGGGCCGACTCGGACCCAATCCTTCCCTTCTCTGTCGGCGAGCGAGTCTCTCGTGAGCTGAACTTCCCTCCGCCGCGCTCGGTCGAGAACGCTTCGCACTTCCTCCAAGAGGACGCCGGTCCTCAGATCGGGTCGATCATCGCGGACTGGCTTCAGGCTTAGGGCTTGGAGGAGCCGGGGGGGGGGGGGGCGGGCCCCACCAGGGGGGGGGGGGGGGGGGCCCCCCCCCCCCCCAGA
>JBQCEW010000173.1:0-3333 GCA_051959815.1 Solirubrobacterales bacterium | reverse complement strand
TTCGCCCACCTCGACCATCATCCGCCCCACCACCTCGCCCCCGGTCAGCCCGTTCTCCCCCCCCCACCAGGGCGGCGCGGTCGGAACCAGGAAGTAGACGGCGCAGCCGAGGTCGAAGACGGCGGCCATCTGGCGGGCGGCGCGCGGGAAGCGCTCGTTGTGGCGGGCAAGGATCAGCGTCAGCGAGAGGTAGGGCTCGACGAACCAGAGCCAGTGGGTCCAGGTGAGGACCTGGTCGACGAAGCCCACCCGCGGCAGCCGCGAGAGCGCCCGCTGCAGCCGCGCGTTGGGCAGGCGGCCGCCACCGATGACGCGGTCGAGGGTGATCGGGTAGCGGGTCTGCAGCCGTGAGCGCAGCCGCTCCGGATCGTCGTAGGGCAGCTCGTGGGCGACGGTGAAGGCCCACATCTGCAGCGCGAAGAGGGCGACGTCGCGGCGCTTCGTCCGCGGCTGCAGCACGGCCAGCGCCAGCGGCGCAGCGGCGCAGGCGGCGACGGTCACCGGCGCCGGGATACGCAGGCGGCGGCGCAGCAGGGGCACGGCGGCAGCGGCCCCGATCGCCGTCACGGCCCCCGCCCGCACGGCGAAGCGAAGCGCTTTTGGTGGCCGGGAGCGCCGCCTCATCAGGTCGGCGAGTATAGGTCGGCGCCCCGGAGGCGGACGGGAGGGCGCGGCGCCGCCTCGCCTGAATAGAATGGCCGCGCTTTGGCGCCCCACTCCCCTGGCACGGACCAGATCAACACGCTGCTTTGGATCGGCTTCGTCGCCGCCGTGATCCTCGTGGTCGCGGTCAACGTCGCACTCTTCTACGCGGTGCGGCGGTTCCGCTCCGAGCGCGGCACGGATCCGCGCCAGTTGCTCAGCGGCCGCGGCCTGCAGTTCCGGGTCGGCGCCGTGCTGACCGTCTTCGCCGCCGTGCTTTTCATCCTCGGCGTCGTCTTCACTGACAAGGCGCGCCAGACGCCCCACACCGGCGCCGCCGGGCTCGCCTCGGCGAAAACGCAGCCGCTGAAGATCAAGGCGACCGGCCAGCAGTGGCTGTGGCGCTACGACTACCCCAACGGCGCCTTCTCCTACTACAAGCTCGTCGTCCCCGCGGATACGGCGGTGGAACTGGAACTGGTCTCGACCGACGTCGTCCACACCTGGAACGTCGAAGATTTGGCTCCCAAGGCCGACGCCGTGCCCGGCAAGACGCATACCGTCGTCTTCAGCTCCAGCGACGAAGGCACCTACGAAGGCGACTCGGCGACGCTCTCGGGCCAGGCCTACGCCGCGATGCGGACCGAGGTCGAAGTCGTGCCCCCCGCCAAGTACGAAGAATTCATCAAGAACCAGAAAAGCGAAATCGACTCCGCCGAGGAACGAGTCGTCGGCCTGATCGAAAACGGAGAAGTGCCATGAGCCCCAGCGCCCGTCCCGAGCTCGTCGCCGACGGCTATCGCACCAGCCGCCGCCCCCGTTGGGCGGAACTGGCGACCTCGGCCGACCACAAGGAGGTCGGCCAGGTCCTCATCTGCGGCGCCCTCGGCTTCCTCTTCATCGCCGCGGTCGAGCTGGTGCTGATGCGCCTGCAGCTGCTGGTGCCGGAAAACACCTTCCTCTCGCCCGTCGGCTTCAACCGGATGCTTTCGCTCTACGGCGCGACCGCGATCTTCCTCTTCGCGATCCCGCTTGCGCTCGGGCTCTTCTATTACGTGGCGCCGCTGCAGATCGGCGCCCGCGGCACCGCCCTGCCGCGCCTCGGGCAGACCGGCGCGGCGCTCTACGTCGCTGGCGGGGTCGTCCTCTACGCGACCTTCCTCTTCACCCCGAGCGAGGCCGGGGTCAACCCGCTGCCGCCACTCAGCGAGACCGCCTTCCTCTCTAACAACGGTGTCGACGCCTGGATCGTCGCGACCGGCCTGGCGACGCTCGGCTTCGTCTTCCTCGCGATCAACCTGGTGGCGACGCTGCGGATGATGCGGGCGCCGGGTCTGGCCTGGCGCCGGATGCCGATCTTCGCCTGGGCCGCCACCGTCGCCTCCTGGCTGCTGGTCGTGATCGGCCCGGTCCTGCTGGCGGCGCTGACGATGCTGATGATCGACCGCAACTACGACGGCATCTTCTTCGCCGACGGCTCCGGTGGCGCCCCGCTGCTCTGGCAGCACCTGAGCTGGATCTTCTACACCGGCGCCTACATGCTGCTGCTGATCTTCGCCTTCGGCGCGATCGCGGAAATCGTCTCCACCTTCTCCCGCAAACCGCTCTTCAACCGGCCGGTGACGATGGCCTCGCTGGCTGTGATCGCCGTCATCGGCACGCTCGCCTGGATGCAGAACATGCTGACCGCCCCGATCGGGATCGGCTGGCAGTACTTCGCGATGCTGCTGTCCCTGGCCCTCGTCGTCCCCTTCGGCCTCGTCCTCTTCAACCTGATCGCAACGATCGTCGGCGGCACCCTGCGGATGCGGGCTCCGGCGCTGTTCGCGATCGGCGCGATCTCGGCGATCTCGATCGGCTTGGCGGCCGAGCTCGAGCAGTCGCTGGTCGGCTCCGCCTGGCACCTGCACAACACCACCGACTCCACCGCCGCCACCCACTTCGCGCTGATCGGCGCTGCCGTGCTCGGCGGCTTCGCCGCCCTCTACTACTGGTTCCCGAAGATGACCGGGCGGACGATGGGCGAGCTCCTCGGGCGCATCTCCTTCTGGACCATCGTGACCGGCCTCCTGCTCGGCTTCGTGCCGCTCTTCCTTGCCGGCGCTGACGAAGGCCAGGTCGTCGACGCCTACAAGTACTTCGACAACGGAGCCCTCACCACGTACAACGTGATCGCCACGATCGGCGTCGTCATCCTCTTCGTCGGCCTCGTACTGACGATCTGCAACGCGATCTTCAGCCGCACCAACGGCCCGACCGCGGGTCACGACCCCTGGGGCGGGGACACGCTCGAGTGGTTCACGCTCTCGCCGCCGGAGCCGCACAACTTCGACGTTCTACCCGACGTCCGCAGCGCCCGGCCGCTGCGCGACATCCGCGAGGCGATCGGGCATCGCACCCGCCGTGCCGAGCAGGCGCGGGCAGCGCGCGAGTCACAGCCGGTAGCCTGAGTTCCGCATGAGCGGTGCTCAAACTGCCGCCCTCTCGCGGCGCCCGGCAATTCCCCAGCTTCTCCGTGACTACCTGACGCTGACCAAGCCGAAGGTCCAGTCGCTGCTGTTGTTCACCACGGTCACGACGATGTACGTGGCCGGCGACCCCTCGATCGGGCTCGTCATCCTCACCTGCCTCGGCGGCGCCCTCTCCGCCGGCGTCGCCCGCTCGATCAACCACGCCGTCGACCGCCAAAAC
>JBQCEW010000172.1:0-3981 GCA_051959815.1 Solirubrobacterales bacterium | reverse complement strand
CGGATCGCCGCCGGAGAGGCGCTGGCGACCCGCTAGTCCAGCTCGACGTCGCGGTGTTTGACCCGCACGATCACGTCCTCGCGCGCGGACAGATCGCGACGGATGCGGTCGGCGACGGTGATCGAGCGGTGGCGGCCGCCGGTACAGCCGACGGCGATCGTCAGGTGGCTCTTGCCCTCGGCGACGTAGGCGGGGACGAGGAACTCGAGCAGCGGCAGCAGGCGACCGTAGAACTCGCCGGCCTGGGTCCCCTGCTCGACGTAGGCGCGGACCTCCTCGTCCATTCCGGTCATCGGCCGCAGCACCTTGTCGTAGTAGGGATTGGGCAGGAAGCGGACGTCGAGGGTGAGGTCGGCGTCGCGCGGCGGCCCGTTCTTGAAGCCGAAGGTGAGCAGGGTCAGCGCCAGCTTGCCGCTCTCCTCCCGCCCCAGCAGCTCTTCGGCGATCTGCCGCCGCAGCTCCGCCCCGGTCAGGTCGCTGGTGTCGATCACCTTGTCGGCGCGCTCGCGCAGCGGGGCCAGCAGCGCTCGCTCGGCCCGGATTCCCTCGACGATCCGCCCCTCCGGCGCCAGCGGATGGCGGCGGCGGGTCTCCTTGTAGCGGTCGAGCAGCGTCTCCTCGTCGGCCTCGAGGAAGAGGACCATCGGCTTCAGCCCTTCCGCCTCGAGGTCGTCGATCACCTGCACCAGCTCTTCGAAGTAGTCGCCGCCGCGCACGTCGGAGACGATCGCGGCGCGCTCGACGCCGCTGCCCTCATGACGGAAGAGCTCGCCGAGGCTGGCGATCATCCGCGGCGGCAGGTTGTCGACACAGAAGTAGCCGCCGTCCTCGAAGGCGGCGATCGCTTCCGACTTGCCGGCGCCGGAATGGCCCGTGATCACGACCACGGTCACCGGCTTGACGGGCCGGTCGCCGTTCCCGCCCGGTTCCTGCGCCCTCTCCACCCGCTCCGCCATCTGACTCTCCCTCAGTTGGTCCGGTTGAGCTGCTCGTGTATCTCCCGGCCTACTTTGCCAGGCAGTCCGGGCACTGCCTCGAGCTCCTCGCGGGTGGCGGCGAGAAACCGCTCTGGCGTACCGAAGTGTTGCAGCAGCGCCCGCTTCCGTGCCGGCCCGATGCCGGGAAGCGAATCGAGGACCGAGCCCTCGAGCATGCCGCGGTCGCGACGGCCACGGTGGTGGTCGATTGCGAAGCGGTGCGCCTCGTCGCGAACCCGCTGCAGCAGGCGCGAGGCCTCGGAGTCGGCGGCGAGGTCGAGCGGTGCCGAGTGGCCGGGAACGTAGACCTCCTCCAACCGCTTGGCGAGGCTGATGATCGTGACGCCGCGCTCGCTGAACGGCTGCAGCGCCCGCACCCCCGCGGCGAGCTGGCCTTTGCCGCCGTCGATCAAGATCAGCGAGGGGAGCGAGGCGAAGCTTTCGTCGCGCTTGCCGTCGTGCGGGGAGAGGTCGGCCTGTTCGAGGTAGCGCGCCATCCGCCGCGACAGCACCTCCTCCATCGAGGCGAAGTCGTCGGGGCCGCCGTTGCCGACGCCGGCCTCGCGCAGGTCGCCGCGGACTTTGAAGCGGCGGTAGTCGGACTTCTTCGGCGCGCCGCCCTCGAAGACGACCATCGAGGCGACCGTGTGCTCGCCGCCGATCGTCGAGATGTCGAAGCCCTCGATCCGCACCGGCAGCTCCTCCATCCCCAGCGCCTCGGCCAGCGCCGAGAGCGACTCGACCCGGCGGGTGCGGCGGTGCTCGCGCCGCAGCCGGTCCTGGTCGAGAGCAAGCTGGGCGTTGCGCTCGGCCAGCTCGCGCAGCCGCCGTTTGTCGCCGCGCTCGGCGGCGCGCACCTCGACCGGCGCCCCCCGTCGCTCGCTCAGCGCCTCGGCGATCACCTGGGCGCGGTCGCGCAGGTAGGGACCGACGATGACCGTACGCGGCCTCGAGGGCGAGGCGGCGTAGTACTGGGAGACGAACTCCTCGGCGACCTCGGCCGGCTCGCGTTCGCCCTGGTTTTCGAGGTAGAAGCTCTGACGCTCGGCGAGGATCCCGTCGCGGACCTGGAATACCTGGGCGTTGGCGTCCTGGCCCTCGACGGCGACGCCGATCAGGTCGGCGGTCCCCATCGCCGCCCCCGCCACCCGCTGGCGCTCGAACAGCGAGCGGATCGCTTTCAGCCGGTCGCGGTGGATCGCCGCCCGCTCGAATTCCTGCCCGCTTGCCGCCGCCTTCATCTTCTCCTCCTCCTCGCGCTCGACCTGGCGGTAGCGGCCGGAGAGGAAGTCGACGATCGCGTCGACGTTGCGGCGGTACTCCTCCTTGCTGACGTAGTCGACGCAGGGTGCCCCGCAGCGCTTGATGTAGTAGTCGAGGCAGGGGCTGCCGGAGCGGCGGCCGGGCTCGCGCCCCTCGCAGGTGCGGAACTGGAACAGCTTGCCGAGCAGGTCGAGCGTCTCCCGCACCCGCTTGGCGCTGGAGAAGGGGCCGAAGTAGGCGCGGCCGGAGCGGTGCTTCTCGCGGGTGAAGTAGACGCGCGGGTAGTCCTCGTCGAGGCTGACGGCGACGTAGGGGTAGGACTTGTCGTCGCGGAGGCGGATGTTGAAGCGGGGCCGGTGGCGCTTGATGAAGCTCTGCTCGGTCAGCAGCGCCTCCGCCTCGTTGGCGGTGACGAGGCTCTCGATGCGGTCGATGCGGGAGGTGAGGCGGGTGTCGCCGCCGGAGAAGTGGGAGGCAATGCGTTTGCGGATCGAGCGCGCCTTGCCGACGTAGAGCAGCTCGCCGTCGCGGCCGTAGAAGAGGTAGACGCCGGGCTGATCGGGCAGCGATTTGCGCTGCTGCGCGATCCGCTCGGCGCGGCTGAGCGCGCCCTCTTCCTTCTCTTTGCCGTTGCCTTTTGCCATCGAACTAAGGGTAGGCTCCTGGCCACTCGGCCAACCCCGACGCCTAAAAGGGAGAGAGATGACCAGCGAGACCATCAACCCGCCGCAGCTGAACACGATGCGGATCGAGGTCGACGGGGAGATCGGGACCCTGACCCTCGACCGTCCCGACGCCTTCAACGCGATGAGCCCGGAAATGATCGGCGAGATGACCGTCGCCTTCGCCTGGCTCGCCGACCGGGCGCCGCTGCGGGCGCTGATCATCACCGGCTCCGGCAATGCCTTCTGCGCCGGCGGCGACGTCACCTGGTTCCGCAAAGGCGTCGAATCCGACGAGATCGATCTGCCCTCCGACGTCCGCCGCGGCGCCGAGGTCCTGCACCAGGCGATCATCGACCTGCGGCGGATCCCGTACCCGGTGATCGGCGCGATCAACGGACCGGCGGCGGGGGCCGGCTTCTCGCTGGCGCTCGCCTGCGACATCCGCATCGCCGCCAGCACCGCCTTCTTCGCCCCGGCCTACGGCCGGATCGGCGCCTCTCCCGACGGCGGCATGACCTACTTCCTCCCCCGCGTAGTCGGCCCGAGCAAGGCGCTGGAACTGCTGCTCGAAGATCCGAACCTGAAAGCGGAGGAAGCTAAGGAGCTGGGGATCGTCAGCGAGGTGGTGATGCCGGAGGAGCTGCTGGTACGGGCTCGGGTCAAGGCCGACGAGTTGGCGAAAATGGCGCCTCACTACGTGCGGATGGCGAAGAAGCTGGTCGGGGTCAGCATCGAGAACAGCATCAACGACCACCTGCAACTCGAGCGCCACGGCATCGCCGATTCGATGGCGACCGAAGACCTCCGCAACGGCGTCGAGACCTTCTTCAGCGGCGGCACCCCCGAGTTCCACGGGCGCTGAACCGATTCGGTTCCCCGAGCGCTGAACCGGGTAGCGACCACCTGCGTATCGCGGCTAGAGTCCGCTAGAGAAATCCTTTGCGGGAAAGGAACGAGATGAAGAAACTGATTGCCCTGTTCGCCCTGCTCCTGGCTGCCGTTGCCTTGGTTGCCTGCGGCGGTGGCAGCTCCACCAGCGAAAACACCGGCGCGGCGGGTGCCGTTCAGGAAGCCGA
>JBQCEW010000171.1:0-5559 GCA_051959815.1 Solirubrobacterales bacterium | reverse complement strand
CTGCCGCCTAGTCGGCAACCCCAGCCGGAAGAAGACGCTGCTGCTCGTCTTCGAGGACCTGCACTGGGTCGACGAGGGCAGCCAGGCGATGCTGCGCGGCCTGATCGACGGGTTCGGCGGGACGAAGACGCTGGTCCTCGCCAACTACCGGCCTGAGTACACGCCGGCTTGGGAGGACGACGCGTGCTGGGAGGCGGTCGAGCTGGAGCCCTTGCGGCGGGAGGACACGCGCGAGCTGCTGCGTGACCTGGCCGGCGAAGATCCCTCGCTTGACGGGCTCGACGAGCCGATCCACGAGCGCACCAGCGGCAACCCCTTCTTCATCGAGGAGATCGTCCGCGAGCTGGCCGAGTCCGGCTACCTGGAGGGCGAGCGCGGCGCCTACCGGCTGGCGCGCCCGATCGAGCACGCGGGCGTGCCGGTCACCGTGCAGGCGGTCCTCGCGGCGCGAATCGACCGCCTCGCGCCGGCCGCGAAGCAGCTGCTCCAGGTCGCCTCGGTGCTCGGCAAGGAGGTGGGAGAGGAGGCGCTGGAGATGGCGGCCGATCTCAGCCCCGACGAGATGGAGCGGGCCCTGCGCGAGCTGATCGATGGCGGCTTCCTCTACGAAGCCGAGCTCTACCCGCAGCGCCTGCTCGCCTTCCGCCACCCGCTCACCCGCGAGGTCGCCTACGGCACCCAGCTCGCCGACCAGCGGGCCGCCACCCACGCGAAAGCGGCGCGGGCGCTGATCGAGCTGAACCCGCCCGACCGCTACGACGAGCTCTCGGCGCTGATCGCCGACCACCTGCGCCAGGGCGGCGAGCCGCTGGAGGCGGCGCGCTGGTCCGCCCGCGCCGCCTACTGGGCGGGCCACAGCCGCCCGCACGACGCGAGGCGGCTCTGGCATCAGGTGATGGAGCTGGTCGACGGCCTCGAAGAGGACGGGGAGACGGCGGCGATGGCGGTCCACTCGCGCTTGCTGCAGCTGCAGTACGCCTGGCGGATCGGGATGAGCCGCGAGGAAGAAGAGCAGCTCGCCGCCGAAGCCGAGGAGATCGCCACCCGGCAGAACGATCTGCACTCGCTGGCGCTGCTGAAGGTTGCGACTTCGGTCCGGCCCGGCCTCCCGCACCACGGTCCGACCTGGATCGAAGCCGTCCGCGAAACGGTCGAGCTGGCCGACCAGACGGGCGACCGGCACCTGCGCGCGGCGGTGCGTGGCGCGGGCGCGTACGCCTACCTCTGCGTCGCCGACTTCGAGGGCTTCGAGCAGATCCTCGACGAGATGCTGGAGATCGTCGGCGACGACGGCTCGGTCGGCAGCGGCATCGTGCTCGGCAGCCCGATCGCCTGGGGCCTGATGGGCAAGGGGATGATTCGGCGCGAGCGGCTGGAATTCGAGGAGGCCGAGGAGCTGTTCGAGCGGGCGCTGCAGGCCGCCCTCGAGGAAGACGACCCGGAGACGGCGAGCTGGGTGCGCAGCAACCAGGCCAGCCTGGTCATCCGCCGGGACCCGGAGGCGGCGCTGGCGATCGCCCGCCGCAACCTCGAGCTGACCGACCGCCTCGGCGATGTCTTCTCCCGCAGCCTCGCCCTCTCCAACCTCGCCTGGGCCCAGCTGATAGCCGAGGAAAACGAGGCGGCGCTGGAATCGATCGAAGCCTCGGAGCGCCTCTACCGCGAGGCGATGGACAACGGCGGCGAGATGGAGGGCTGGCGGGGACAACTACGAGCCCGGGCCTTGGTGCTGGTCGGCCGGGAGGACGAGGCGCTGGAGGTGGCGGAGGAGGCCGCTCGCGTCACCCGCGAACGGGGAATGTTCTGGAGCTACCCCGTCGCGATGCTGACGCTCGCCCGGGCGCGAGCGGCCGCTGGGGCGGACGGCGTGGACGACGCCTTCGACGAGGCCGAGCGGGTGGCGCGCGAGACCGGTGCGACGACCCTGCTGATGGACATCGAGGCCGAGCGCGAGCAGCTGGAGAGCAGCGCCGGACGCACCGCCTACTAGCGGCGCCGCTCCAGCTCGGCGACCATCAGCTTCGTGTGCAGGGCGCCGATCAGATCCTTGAGGGGCTGCGCGCCGGCTTCGAGCATCTCCACCACTCGCTCCGTTGGCACCTCGCCGGCCAAGCGATCCATGACGACGTCGACCTCCTGACGGACCAGCTCTTCGAGGGCGGCCTTGTAGCGAAGGGTGTCGTAGACGGTGAAGCCGATCTGCTCGTCGTAGCCGCCGGCGCGGAAATGGCTGATCGCCTCGATGATCGTCACATCGGAGGGCGAGTAGCCGCGGCTGTTGGGCGTCAGCACCTCCAGCTCGGCGAGCCGGTCGAGCACCTCCTTGGGGACGCCGTAGCGTTTGCGCACCTCGGCAGCGCTGGTGCGGGAGCGCTCGCCGGCAAGGGCCCGGTCGAGGATCTGGTCGCCGAGCTCGAGCATCGCCTTCGCCCGGTCCGGGTCCTCGTCGAGCACATTCTTGATCGCCTTCAGTGGCATGAAGCGCTCTTCCTGCAGGCGCTTGATCAGCTTGATCCGCTCGACGAACTCGGGCGGGTAGTAGGCCATGTTGCGGCTGGTCTTGACCGGCTCCGGCAGCAGGCCCTCGCGCAGGTAGTGCTTGATCGTCGGCGCCGGGACGCCCGAAGCCGCGGCCAGCTCCCGCATCCGCAGCAGCCCATTCCCGTTGGCACTCATGCAGCGGCCCCCGACTCCTTCATCGCCTCGATCTCCTCCTCCGAATAGCCGGCTTCTGCCAGCACCTCGTCGGTGTGCTCGCCGAAGGCGGGCGCGGGTCGCGTCGGGTCGGCGGGGGTGCGGCTCAGCTTCACCGGGTTGCCGAGCTGGCGAACCGTCCCCAGCTCCGGCTGCTCGACCTCGACGACCATCCCGCGCGAGCGCACCAGCTCGGAGTCGAGGGCTTCGTCGACGTCGAGCACCGGCTCGATGCAGCAGTCGTGCTCGTCGTTGAACGCCTTCCATTCTGCGCAGGTGCGGGAGCGGAAGACCTCGGCCGCCTGCTGCCAGGCCTCCGAGCTGGGCGCTTCGAACTGCTTCTCGACCAGGTCGGAGCGGCCGACGCCGTTGCAGAAGGCAGCCCAGAACTTCGGCTCCAGGGCGCCGCAGGTGATCCAACCGTCGGCTGCCTCGTAGGGCAGGTAACAGATGAGCCCGCCGGCGAGCTGCTGCTCGCCCCGTTGCGGCACCTCTTCGTCGCAGAAGTAGCGGCCGGCGACCATCGCCAGCCAGGAGAGGGCGCCGTCGGCCATCGAGATATCGACCATCTGCCCCTCGCCGGAGCGCTCGCGCTCATGCAGTGCCGCCATCACCCCGAAGGCGGCCATCAGCGCACCGCCGCCAAGGTCGGCGATCTGCCCTGCCGACTGGACCGGCGGGCCGTCCTTGGCACCGGTCAGGCCGAGCAGGCCGACCAGCCCGAGGTAGTTCATGTCGTGTCCGGCGCGCTGCGTGTAGGGGCCGTTCTGGCCGTAACCGGTGATCGCACAGAAGACGATCCGCGGGTTTGCCTCGCGCATCCGCTCGTAGCCGACCCCGAGCCGATCGAGGACGCCAGGGCGGAAGCCGTCGAGGACGACGTCGTAGCCGGCGACCAGCCGCAGCAGCGCCTCCCTCCCCCGCTCGCTCTTGAGGTCGAGCCGGACCGAGCGCTTGCCGCGGTTGAGCGAGAGGTAGAGCGAGGAGCGCGTGCCCAGCGCCTGCTGCTCGTCGCTGCCGTAGTAGGGCGGCGCCCAGCGGATGTAGTCGCCCATGCCGGTGTCCTCGACCTTCAGCACCTCGGCGCCGAGGTCGGCGAGCAGAAGCGAGCAGAAGCCGCCCGGCAGCAGCCGGGTGAGGTCGAGGACCTTGACGTCGCTAAGCGGGAGAGCGCTCACGCTTCGGGACCCCCAGCAGCTCCCGCGCCTCGGCGACGCTGGCGGGGCGGCGGCCGACGTCTTCGGCCATCTGCCGCGCCTTGGCAATCAGCTCGCCGTTCGACTTGCACATCTCGCCGTCGGGCAGGTACAGGTTGTCCTCGACTCCGGCGCGGACGTTGCCGCCGAGCACCAGCGAGGAGGCGAGCAGCTTCCACTGGTCGCGGGAGATGCCGATCACCTGCCACTGGTTCTCGCCTTCCGGGCCGCCGGGAATCTGGTCGGACATCAGGGTGACGTTGCGCGGGGTCGGGCGGATGCCGCCGGTTACCCCTATCACCAGCGAGATCTGCAGCGGCGGCTGCAGCAGCCCCATGTCGATCAGCGGGTCGAGGTTGGCGACGTGACCGGAGTCGAAGCACTCGTGCTCGGGCTTGATCCCCAGCTCTTTCATCGCGGTGAGGAACTCGACGATCGTGTCGAAGCTGTTCTCGAAGACCGCCTTGAAGACGAAGTCCTTGCGCCGTTTCGAGTACTTCGCGTAGTTCATCGAGCTCATGTTCAGCGCGGCGACATCGGGACGGCAGGCGCGCAGGTACTCGATCCGCTTCTCGATCGGGATCCCGATCGCCCCGGTCGAGTAGTTGACGATCACGTCGCCGACCTCGGCCAGGATCGCCTCGGTGATCGCCTTGAAGTCCTCGACCTCATAGGAGGGCGTGCCGTCGGGTTTGCGGGCGTGGATGTGGATCTGCGAGGCGCCCTCGTCGACCGCGCGCCGCGCCTCCGCCGCGTACTCCTCCGGCGTGTAGGGGATCGCCGGGCACTGGTCGCGGTTGGCGATCACGCCGCTGATCGAGCAGCTGATGATCACCGGGTCGTCGAACTTGCTCATCTCGTCCTCCTAGACCGGCATCACGCCGTGGCGTTTCTTCGGCTTCTAGACGTGCTTGTTGCGCGCCATCCGCAGGGCCCTGAAGATCGTTGGCCGCGTCTCCCGCGGGTCGATGATGTCGTCGATCACCGCATTGCCGGCGGCGATGTAGGGATCGATCTGCTGGCGGACCGCATTCAGCATCGCCTCGCGGGTCGCCTCCGGGTCGTCGGAGGCCTCGATTGCTCCACGCCCGATGATTTCGACCGCGCCCTCAGCGCCCATCACCGAGATCTCGGCCCCGGGCCAGGCGACGATCAGGTCGGGCTCGTAGGCCTTGCCGCACATCACGTAGTAGCCGGCGCCGTAGGCCTTGCGGACGACGACGGTCACCTTTGGCACCGTGGCGCGGCTGACCGCGTAGAGCATCTTCGCCCCGTGGCGGATGATCCCGGCGTGCTCGACTTTCGAGCCGACCATGAAGCCGGGCACGTCCTGGAGGAAGACGAGCGGGATGTTGAAGGCGTCGCAGAGGTTGATGAAGCGGGCCGCCTTGTCAGCCGAGTCGTTGTCGAGGACGCCGGCCAGGTGCTTGGGCTGGTTGGCGACGATCCCCGCCGGCTGGCCGCCGAAGCGAGCGAAGCAGGTGATGATCGTCTTCGCGAACTTCGGCTTGATGTCGAAGAACTCGCCTGCGTCCGTGATCTCCCTGATCACGTCGTACATGTCATACGGGTGGCGCGGCGACTCCGGGACGATGTCGAGCAGCTTCTCCGACATCCGGTCCTCGGGATCGCTCGTCTCGCGGACGGGCGGACGGCCCTCGCAGTTGGG
>JBQCEW010000170.1:0-3478 GCA_051959815.1 Solirubrobacterales bacterium | reverse complement strand
GGCGAAGATCGCCAGGCCAACCGCGGCGGCGCGCCCCGGTCCCACCCGCCGCGCCAGCAACGCCGCCGGCACCGCCGCCAGCGCCATCACCAGGTTGAAGGAGACCAGCACCCAGGTCACGCCGGAGACGCTCGTGTTCAGTTCCCTGTAGATGTCCGGCAGGGCGAGGACGACGATCGAGGAGTCGGCGAGGACGACCCCGACGGCTAGCGCGAGGGCGGCGACGCGGGGCCTCGGCGCGGCGTTAATAGCCGAGCTCCTTCGCGTACTTTTCGCGGTATTCGTCGCGCTTTTGCAGCACCTCTTCAACGTAAGCGCGCGTTTCCGGGAAGGGGATGTCCTCCACGTTAAGGTCCGCCCCACCCCACTTGTCGGCGTTGCCCGGGCCGGCGTTGTAAGCGGCAAGGGCCGCCGCCTCGTCTCCGTCATAGCGGTCGAGCAATTCGCGCAGCAGGAAGGTGCCGTAGCGGATGTTGATTTCCGGATCGGAGAGGTCGGAGAGCTTGAAGGTGGTGCCACCGCTCCGCTTCTCGATGTACTTCGCCGCTTCGGGGGTGATCTGCATCAGACCGCGCGCGCCCGCGGCCGATTCCGCGTCGCTGAACTTCGACTCGGAGTAGATGACGGCAGCGATCAGCGCCGCGTCGACCCCCTTTTCGCGTGACTGCTGGCGGATCACGTCCTCGTGCCGCAGCGGCAAGGTCAGCTCCTTGATTGCGTGGTCGAAGGTGCCGCTGGCAATCAGGTAGGCGACTCCGAGCCCGGCAAGGACCGCGATCCCGCCGAAAACCGCGCGACGGCGGCGAGCACGGACCCTGCGACTCATCGGCGCAGCTTCGCGAGCAGGGCGGACAGCGCCCGCTCCAGGTCCTCCACCGAGCCGTCGTTTTCGACCACGTGCTCGGCTCGCTCGGCCTTTTCGGTCTGCGTAAGCTGCCGCGCCTCGCGCTCGTCGACCAGGGCGTGCCCGCGGGCGGCGGCCCGCTCCTGGCGCACCTCGTCGGCGGTGACGACGGCGACGGTCGTGTCGAAGACCTTGTCGCTGCCGACCTCGAACAGCAGCGGCACCTCGACCACCGCGACTTCCGTCCCCTCCGGCAATGACATCAGCCAGGCCGCGGTCTTCTCCTGGACCAGCGGGTGGATCTGTTCCTCGAGCCAGCTCAGCTGCTCGGGGTCGGCGAAGACGATCTCGCCGATCCTGGCGCGATCGACGCCACCGCCGGCGACCACGTCCGGCCCCCAGCGCGCGGCCAGCCGTTCTCGCAGCGAATCGCTCTCGAGCAGTTCGTGGACGACGACGTCGCTGGAAAGCGTCGCCACCCCCAGCCTCTCAAAAGCTTTCAGCGCCTCCGACTTCCCGGCTGCGATGCCGCCGGTGAGGCCGATCTTCAGCAGCGCCACAGGCGCCGCTCAGTCCTGGTCCGACTCGCCCGTCTGCGCGTCGTCGCCAGCGGCCTCGTCGAGGTCATCCGGCGAATCGGGCCGTTCCTGCATGGATTCGCCCTCATGATGCTCCCCGGGGTCCTCGCCGCCCTCAGTAGTGCCGTTCTCCTCCGCAACCGGAGCAGGCTCAGCCGTCTCGGAAGCCTCAGCGGCAGGAGCATCGGCCTCCGACGCCTCTGCCGCGGGTGGCGTCGTAGGGGGGACCGTCTCCTGCTCTGCAGGAGACGGTGGGTCCCCTGCGTCGACAGGACCCGCGGCCCCAGCGCCTTCAGCCTGGGCGATTTGCTCTCCAAGGTCGGCCATCGCCATGTTCTGCCCCTCGACCCGCTTGATGCTGAGCGACAAGCGCCGCCGCTCTTCGTCGATCTCGAGGATCTTCACGTTCAGCTTCGACCCCGGCTCGACGACTTCGCCCGGGTTCTCGACGTGGTGATCGGCGAGCTCGGAGATGTGCACCAGGCCCTCGACCCCCGGCAGGATTTCGACGAAGGCGCCGAAGGCGACGACCTTGGTCACCGTCCCCTCCAGCACGTCGTTCGGGCGGTGGGTGTTGATCACCCGCTGCCACGGGTCCTCCTGGGTCTGCTTCAGACCGAGGGAGATGCGCTGGCGGTTGCGGTCGATGTCGAGGACTTTGATCCGCACCGTGTCGCCGATCGAGACGACTTCGGAGGGATGGTTGACGTGGCTCCAGGAAAGCTCGGAGATGTGGATCAGCCCGTCGATGCCCTCGAGGTCGACGAAGGCGCCGAAGTCGACGATGTTGGAGATCTTGCCCTCGACAACCTGGCCGGGCTCGAGGCGGCCGAGGATCTGCTCCCGCACCTCTTTGCGCTCCTCCTCCAGCACCGCGCGGCGCGAGAGGACGACGTTGTTGCGGCTGCGGTTGAGCTCGATCACTTTGCACTCGAGCGTCTGGCCCATGAACTCGTCGAGGTTGTGGACGCGGCGGATGTCGACCAGCGAGGCGGGCAGGAAGCCGCGCACCCCGAGGTCGAGGATGAGACCGCCCTTGACGACCTCGATCACGCTGCCCTCGACCGGTTCGCCCGAGTCGGCGGCGACCTCGATCCGGCGCCAGGCTTTCTCGAAGCGGGCGCGCTTCTTGGAGAGGATCAGGCGCCCCTCGGCGTCCTCCTTGGTGAGGACCAGGGCGTCGATCTCCTCGCCGAGCTCGACCTCTTCGTGCGGGTCGACCGACTTGCGGATCGAAAGCTCGCCCGACGGGATGACGCCCTCGGCCTTGTAGCCGATGTCGACGAGCACCTCGTCTTTGTCGATCCGGACGACTTTCCCTTTGACGACGTCGCCCTCCTCGAAGGACACCATCGTCGCCGCGTAATTGGGGACGATCTTGCCGTCGATGTTGAGGAGAAGGCCGCCCGAACCCTCGACGGGGGTGGCGCTGGGCGCAGGCGTCATGGTCTCGGTCGCGGACACGGGCGGCAATGATGGCAGAATCCGCCGCGATGCCGGTCCGAGCCACCAAGCGCGGCGACGAACGCACGCCGCTGGACGGCGAGCGCGACGTGCTGATCTGCGGCGCCAGCTTCGCCGGGCTGGCGGTTGCACGCGAGCTTGCGGGCTCCGGCGCCGACGTACTGATCGTCGATCGCTACGAGATCGGCGAGCGTCAGACCTCCGCCTGCGGCATCCCGACCGAGTGGCTACAACGTCTCGGGCTGATGAAAGCCGAGCGCCAGCGCTTCGACACGCTGGTCATGCACACCCCCCACGGTGACGCCCGCTACCGGCTGCCCTGGACCTTCTCGACCTTCGACTACCGCGAGCTCTGCCAGTTGCTCTGGCGTGACTGCGACGCGACCTTCGAGACCGCCAAGGTCAACGGGCGCGCGGCGCCCGCCAACGGCAACGGACAGATCGCCGTCGAGACCGACCGCGGCGTCATCTCCGCCCCACTCGTCGTCGACGCGCTCGGCTGGCGGCGGATGCTGGCCAGCGGCGACGGCTACCAGCCGCCCGACGCGCCGCTCTCGCGCGGGCTCGAGGTGCAACCCGGCGGCGAGTCCGA
>JBQCEW010000169.1:0-5600 GCA_051959815.1 Solirubrobacterales bacterium | reverse complement strand
AGAGCCCAGAGATCGTCGATCAACTGGGACCAGCGCAGGGCGACTGGTTCCGGAGGATCCCACTTCGGCTTGAGGAAGCCGAGGTTGATCCGCCTGGCTTGAAGCGCGTCGGCCACGGCGTGGACCTTGCTCTCGATCACGGTGACGATCGGATCGTCGGGACCGAGATAGGTGACAAGGGCGTCGGGAATCATCCTCCGATCGTCGCTTTCGGCGATCGGCCCTAGGTTCGCCGCTGGTTCACGGCTGATGAACACGGAGATGCCACGAAGCATCTGGTCTGCCTGCAGGCCCGGCAGGGAACTCGTCTGAAAGCGGTACTGCGCCTCGCCCACGCCCGTCAGACCAAGATCGCCTAAGCCGATAGCCCGGAGCCATACCTCGTGAGAGAGGGGAGAAAGCCTGAGAAGAACGAGCAGAGCTCGCGTGAGATGGTTCTCATGCCCCTTCTCCTGCGAGGAGAAGACCTCGAATGCATTGGTTGCGTGGTCGGCCATGGCTAGTCAGCCGCAAGCGCTCCGACGAGCGGGGATCATGAGACGGTATTCGAACCCTGGAGTCAGGCTGCGGATCGAGAGCTTGCCCTTAGGGCGCCAAGCCGCTCCTGAAGACCCTCCTCAGTCGCCAGAACCGTCCCCCTGATCTCTCCGCGTAGTTTGTCGATTGCCGACAAAACCTCTGGCAGGGTCTGGGTAGCAAGCTTGGCGGCTTCCTCGAGACCGCGATTGAGTCGAGCGCACGCGCGCCACAGGTCATCGTCATTCAAACCCTGCGCTGCCAGCTCGTTATAGCGCTCGACGTCCGGAACCAATGCGGTCAGCAATTCGCCCAGATCCATGGGCAGGTGCTCGTATTGCGATCCAAGGTCCGCCAACACAGGCACAGCCAGCTTGCGAGGCGCCGCCGCGTTGGAGACGAGCCGATCGACATGCTGGCGGTCACTCCGCAATGAGGCTGCCGTCGCGTCAGCCTTGATGCAAAAGAGGAGGTGGGCCTTGGCTTCCAGGCCTTCCAGCCTTTTATGCCATTCCTCTTTGATGGGGATTTCCACCCATTCCCTCTGCAGCAGATGCAAATCCTCGGTGCGTTCGGCGACGAACCGGGCATGTTCCCGCTCAGCGCTCTCTTCGAGCATCGCTACCTGCTGGGCGAGCAGTTCATTTGCCTCCCGACTAGATCTCCGAGCCACCAGTGCACCGATCACCGCTCCGACAAGTGCCGCGACAGCCGCAATAAGCGTGGTCATCGTCTCGGTCTCACGGTCTCGAGAAAACGGGAGTGACGGGACTCGAACCCGCGACCTCTGGCGTGACAGGCCAGCGCTCTAACCAGCTGAGCTACACCCCCGAGATTTGGCTCGGATGGGCCAGTGGGAGCGGCCCAAAGAGGGAATTTAGCGGGTGACAGGGGTGGATGCGGGGACTTGGGTTCTCTCTACGATTTCGCCTCTAAATCTTTTACAAATCTCCAGATATTTTTTTTACATATCTCCATCTAAATTGTTTACACTTCTCCAGCTATGAAGTACGCGCCTAGGATTGCGGACGCCGAGCTGAAAGAACGCCTCAGATATATCGGGGCGGTTCTCGTCGAGGGTCCAAAAGCCTGCGGCAAGACCGAAACCGCGCGGCGGATAGCCAAAAGCGAGGTGCGACTCGATGTCGACAGGCGCTCGCGGGAGGTTGCCGAACTGGACCCTCGGCTGATCCTGGATGGGGAGCCGCCCCGACTCCTGGACGAGTGGCAACTCGTGCCGGAAGTCTGGAACCACGTGCGGCGCGCGGTCGACGACCGGCAGCAGAAGGGTCAGTTCATCCTCGCCGGCTCCGCTCAACCGACCGACGACGAGACCCACCACACCGGCGCCGGCCGCATAAGCCGCTTGACAATGCGACCGATGTCCCTTTTCGAGCTCGGCATCAGCAAAGGAGAGATCTCGCTGTCGGCACTCCTCGAAGGCAAGGCCGGCTCCGCATCGGACGAGAAGCGGGAGTTGACCGATATAGCCGCCACTGTCTGCCGCGGGGGATGGCCGGCGTCGAAGGACCTGAGCCTTCCCGATGCACTGAAAGCGGTTCGGGACTACCTGAACGAGATCCCGCGGGACACCCGGCGCCTCGGTCAGCGACACAGGCCCGCACGGGTAACTCGAGTGATCGAAAGCCTCGCTCGAAACATCGCCACCCCGGTTGCAGCAAGAACCCTGGCCAAGGACTCCAGCCAACCCGAGGACCCGATCTCAGAGGATGTGGTCGCTGACTACCTCAACTCGCTTGGCCGCCTCTTCGTCATCGAGAACCAGCCTGCATGGCAACCGCATCTGCGCTCGCGCTATCGCCTGCGCCAGTCGGTCAAGCGCCACTTCGTCGACCCTTCTCTAGCGGTCGCAGCCTTGCGCGGCACGCCGGAGAGTCTTATGCGCGACCTCAACTTCCTCGGCTTGCTGTTCGAGTCGATGGTCGTAAGGGACCTTCGCGTCTACGCACAGCCCCTCGAAGGCGAGGTGCAGTACTACCAGGACAACAGCGGGCTCGAGGTCGATGCGATCGTCGATGCGGGCGACTCCTGGGGCGCCTTCGAGGTGAAGCTCGGAGGCCAGAAGCCGGTCGACGAGGCAGCGGCGAACCTGCTCAAGTTCAGTGGCCGCGTCGACAGCTCCCGGACCGGCCCTCCCGCAGTACTCGGCGTGATCGTCGCCAACGGCTATGGCTACGTTCGAGAGGATGGCGTTCAGGTCGTTCCGATCGCCTGTCTCGGTCCATAGGCAGATCTTTACGGGAGATTGACTTGGGCTGAAGGTTCGGCGCCGATACTGGCGCGGAGCTAGAGGAGGAGGAACCCCCATGCCACAGATACTCGTGCTCACCGATGCGCCGCAGCGGGCGGGCGAGGTGGTCTACCGGGAGCGGGTGCCGAGCTCGAGCCTGGAGTCCGAGCACTTCGCCGGTCAGCTTTTGGAGCGGGTCGGATGGGCGGTGAAGGACGCCGACGACCTCGAGCAACGGCCGGAGGAGCCGGAGGACTCGGACAGGTAGCTACGCCACTGTCGAGGCCACGCTGCGGGGCGTGGCGGGCCGCGTCGATTCCGCCCCGAACCGCGCCGCCCACCACGCCCCGCAACCTGGCCGCTTTTCCCGACTCCCGTTTCTCCTCTTGCAGCGAAACCAGCGTCTCGGCAAGGGTCGAAGATGAGCGCCCAGCCGATGTGCATGTGCGCCGACTGGTCTGCCTCCTCAAGCTTGAGAAAGGCGGCGTCTAGCGGGCTCAGCTGGGCGCTCATGGGGCGATACTCGCCGCCGCGGCCGCGAGCGCCATCCGTATTTGACCGCCGTTAAGCGTGTGCCAGCTCGGGGGCGGCGAAGGGCGCCTCGTTGGCGGCGATCTCCTCCAGCAGCTTGCGAAGCTGCGTAATCCGCCGCTCCCCGTAGCGCTCTTTCCACTGCTCTTCGACCTTGGCGAAGAGGGCGAGGCCGGTGGCCTGCGCCCGCTCGCCCCTCTCCGTCAGGCAGATCAGCTTGGCGCGCTTGTCCTCGGGGTCGGGGATGCGCTTGACGTAGCCGCGGGCGACCAGGTCGTCGACGATCTCCCCCACCGACTGCTTGGTCATCCCCGCCATTTCGGCCAGAACCGTCAGGCGCATGCCTTCGCCGCGAACGAAACGGAAGACGCAGCCGTGGGTGGGGCGGATGTCGCCGAACTCGGTCCGTTCGAGCTCTTCGCGGAAGTCCTCGAAGAAGGCGTCTTTGGCGATCTCGAAGAGCCCCGCCATCGGGATCCAGAAGTCGGTGTTTTCGGGAGTGCGCGACATATCGTCAGGGAGCCTGATAAGGTCGTCTGGTCAGGTCGCCTTACAAGGTTGCCTTACGAATTGTACCCGATGGTCTGGAGGTCCTCAATGGACACGGAAACCAACCGCAAGTGGTGGACGCTCGGCGCGGTCTGCGTCGCCACCTTCATGCTTCTGCTCGACATCACCGTGGTCAACACGGCGCTGCCCGCGATCCAGCGCGATCTCGGCGGCAGCTTCACCGACCTGCAGTGGGTGATCGACGCCTACGCCCTCTCGCTGGCGGCGCTGGTGCTGACCGCCGGCTCGCTCGCCGACCGGCTCGGACGTAGGCGCGTCTTCGTCTTCGGCCTCGGTGTCTTCTCGCTGGCCTCGCTGCTCTGCGCGCTGGCGCCCGACCCGACCTTCCTCAACTTGGCGCGCGGCCTGCAGGGCGTCGGCGGAGCGGTCATGTTCGCCGTCTCCCTGGCGCTGGTCGCCCAAGAGTTCCCCAGCGGCCCCGAACGCGGGATGGCGATGGGGATCTACGGGGCGACGATCGGGATCGCGGTCGCGGTCGGCCCGCTGGTCGGCGGCCTACTCACCGACGGTCTCGGCTGGGAGTCGGTCTTCCTGCTCAACGTGCCGATCGGGCTGGCGGCGATCGCCGTCACTTACTGGAAGGTCGCCGAGAGCCGCGACCCGAACGCAACCAGGATCGACTGGGGCGGGCTCGTCACCTTCTCGGTCGCGCTCTTCCTGCTGGTGCTGGCGCTGGTACGCGGCAACGACGAAGGCTGGGGCAGCACCCTGATCGTCTCGTTGTTCGCGGCCGCGGCGGCGCTGCTGGCGGCGTTCGTCGCGATCGAGCGCCGCGTCGAGCAACCAATGCTCCCACTTGGTTTTTTCCGCCGGCGTGCCTTCACCGGCGTCCAGCTCGCCGCCTTCGCCGTCTCTGGCTCGATGTTCGCGCTGTTCCTCTACCTGACGCTCTACCTGCAGAGCTTCCTCGGCTTCTCGCCGGTCGAAGCGGGGCTGCGCTACCTGCCGATCACCGTCGCCTCGTTCATCGTCGCACCGCTCTCGGGAGTCGCGCTGGCCCGGATCCAGGCCCGCTACCTGATGGCCGCCGGCCTGGCCCTGACGGGGCTCGGCCTGCTGCTGATGTCCGGCCTGCACATGGACTCGGAGTGGACCGCGCTGCTGGCGGGCTTCCTGACCAGCGGCGTCGGCGTCGGCCTGCTCAACCCCGTGATCGCCGACGTCGCCCTCAGCGTCGTCCCCAAGGAGCAGAGCGGGATGGCCGCCGGGATCAACGACACCTTCCGCCAAGTCGGGATCGCGGTCGGCATCGCCGCCTGGGGCGCGATCTTCCTCGGGGCGGGAGCAGACAAGGCACAGCAGGCAACCAACGGGGCGCTGACGAACGACCAGGCGCGCGGCCTCGTCGAAGCCACGTCCTCAGGTCACCTCGGCCAGGCGGTCTCGAACCTGCCGGCGAACCTGCAAGACACCGCGACGAATGCAGCCCAGCAGGGCTTCCTCCACGGCCTCAACGAGATCCTCGTCCTCGGCGCGATCCTGTCCTTCGCCGGTGCAGTCCTCGGCCTGTGGCTGGTCCGCGAGGGCGACATCGAACGCGAGACGCTGGAGGACACCGCGTTCGAGGTCGAGCCGGAGGTCGAGCCGGCGCGGGCGTAGGCGGGCGGCGGGTCCTGTCTCCGATCGGGGGCTCTCCCTACCGGGAGAGTCCTCCCGATCGTCGCCACCCGCCGGAGCAGCCGGTGCGGGAGATGGTTCAGGCTCGGCGGACGGTCCAGGCTCGGGCGTTGAA
>JBQCEW010000168.1:0-7386 GCA_051959815.1 Solirubrobacterales bacterium | reverse complement strand
GCGCGGTCTTACTTACGAGCACTCGAAATCACCCCCTTTCTCCTGATGGGGTCCTGGGATTGAAAAGTTGCAGTTCTGTGCGTGAGGCGACAGTGAAAAGTTGCTTCGTGCGCGCCACGCGTGCGTTGTGGGCTGGGACGGTTCCGGCATGCCGCCGAGGGCCGAGATAGCAGCGCACGGGGAGGAGGGGACCGCTTCGGTGGAGCTGGTCGCGGTGGTCCCCTTCCTGCTGCTGGCGGTGCTGGTGGCGGCGCAGATCGCGCTCGCCGGCCAGGCACTCTGGTCGGCGAGCGTGGCCGCGCGGGCTGGAGCGCGGGCGGCGGCGGTGGGAAGGGGTGCGACCGCCGCCGCGCGCTCCGCTCTGCCGCCGGTACTGCGGCGCGAGGCAAAGGTTGACGACGGGGGCGGCGTCTCCGTGCGGGTCGAGGTGCCGCGGCTGATTCCGTCGCTGCCGACGGTGCGGGTGAGCGCCACCAGCGCGCTGGGGCTGGGCGATGGCTGAGCGCGGACAGGCGACGGTGGAGCTGGTCGCGGCGTTGCCGGCGCTGCTGCTGGCGGCCCTAGTGGCGCTGCAGCTTCTGGCCACCGGTTATGCGATGACGCTTGCCGACGGCGCGGCCGAGGCGGGTGCGTTGGCCCTGGCCTCCGGCGGCTCGGCTGCGAAGGCCGCGCGGGACGCGCTGCCGGGCTGGGCCGAGAACGACGTCTCGGTGGCGGTCGAAGGCGGCACTGTCTCGGTGCGGCTGCGCCCGCCCTCGCCGATCCCAGCTCTCTCGAAGCGGTTAACGATCAACAGCAGCGCTTCGGCGAGGCCGGCGAGATGAGCGTGAGCAATCCACTGCAGGAGGGGCCGGTGATTATCGTCGCCGCTGTGGGCGAGGCGGAAGGCTCGCGCGGCGCCGCGGCTGCGCTTGCCTGCGCTGGCGCGGACGCTCACGTCGCGACGCTGCTGGTGGACGTGGACGGGAGGGGGCCACGTCCGGCACTCCTCGCCTCCGCCGCCGCGCAGGAGCTGGAGGCGCGGCTCGCGGCGCATCTGGCGGACGCCAAGGTGGCGGCGCGTGGGCAGGTCTGTCATATCTCGGTGCCTGCTGGGCCGGAGGGGCTGGAGGCTGCTTCGGCGGCGGTGACGGTGGCCCGTGGTGCGGCTGCCGTGATCCATGTCCCGCCCGAGCTCCTGCAGCCTGTTCTTTCCGGCGGTTCGGGCCTGCGCCCGTCGGGCGTTCTGTTGCGTGCCGATCTCGCTGACGACCGGCCGCTGGCAGCGCTCGCGACGCGCGGCCTGGTCGCGCAAGGTCTGGCGGTCGCCCTCCTCAAGCAGCGACTGGGCTGGGTGGCCGAACGGCGGGCGTTGTTCGGCGCGCTTCCGGCCGGTTCGGCAGGCGGCCTGTCCCTGCGATTGGTCCGCCGGCTGGGGATCCCTCAGTAGGGATAAGGCGATTCGGGTTCCGCCGGCGCCGGGGTTGCGCTTGCCTTCGCCACCCTGGCGGCGTGCCAGGTTCCGACGTCCTTCAGGCCCTCGCCGTTCGTTTCGCCTGGCTTCATGTCTCCGTTGAAGCTATAGAGGGGGAGGCCCTTGAAGGTCACCTGGGTCCTGCCGTCGGGACGCTTGATCGTTCCCAGCTTCACGGGTCCCTTCGGAGTGACGCCTGCGGGCACCGCCAGCGGTTTCCATGAGGAGAGACAGGCCCCGGTGCAGATGAACTTCCCGTGGGTCTCGACGCTGAGGCTGTAGAGGGTCTTTCCCTTGGTGGTGGTCAGGACCGTGCGCCCCAGCGTTGCGTTGTTTGCCTCCTTAGCGACCACCTTGCTCGGCTGCTTCGCATAGACGCCGGTCGCGGCAGAGAGCGCCAACGCCGCCACCGCCAGCAGGGCGATGCGGATCGGGTATGGGCGGGGGCGGGGGATCCTGTGCAGCGGCATCTGTAGCTCCTTGGGTCGCTTGGCTGCACGGTCTACGCAGCGGGTCACGGAAAAGTTCGAAAGCCGCCCGAGAAGATTTCGTTTCTGCGCGCCACGCGTGCGCCCTGGCCGGGCAGCGTCCGGCTCATGCGAGCGAGGGAGGAGTCAGGGCAGGCGCTGATCCTGGCGCTGGGAGGGGCGCTGGCGCTGATCGCGGGAGCGCTGGCGCTGGTGGCCATTGCCGGTGCGGTGACGGGAAAGGGGCGGGTGCAGCGTGCGGCCGATCTCGTCGCCATCTCGGCGGTGCGCTCGATGCGGGACGACTTGGAACAGCTCCTATCGCCTCCGCGGCTCGCGAGCGGCCAACCGAACCCGAACCACCTCAGCAAGGCGACGTACCTGGCGCGTGCCCGCGCCGCCGCGCTGGTGGCCGCGCGAGCCAACGGGGTGGATCCCAGGCGAGCCCTGGTGCGGTTCCCGGACGCGAGCTCGTTCGCGCCGGTGCGGGCCAAGGCGACGGTGTTCGCGGGCTTGCGCGAAGGCGACGGGCAGCGGGTCGAAGCCTCCGCCGTGGCCGAAGCCGCGGCGCCCTATGGGGCGGTGGCCGGCGGCGCCACGGGGATGGCAACCGGTGGCGGCTACAGCGGCCCGCTGGTCTACCGCGACGGCGAGGGCATGAGACCCGACGTGGCCGCTGCCTACGACCAGATGGCTGCCGCCGCCCGCGGCGCCGGAATTGTCCTCATCGTCGTCTCCGGCTTCCGCTCGGACGCCGAACAGGCGGAACTCTTCGCCGCCCATCCCGACCCGACCTGGGTTGCTCCTCCCGGACACTCGCTGCACCGCTGCGCGACCGAGCTCGACCTCGGTCCCTCCTCCGCCTATTCCTGGCTAGCCTCGAATGCCAGCCGCTTTGGCTTCCAAAAAAGATACGAATGGGAGCCTTGGCATTTTGGGTTCGTAGCAGGTCCTGCTCCCTGCTCACCTGAGGGCGAAGCCTCGGGAGTCGGTGCAGGGGGCTCTACGGTTTCCGCAGCCAGCCTTCCCTCCTTCGTCCCGGCGCAATATCGAGAGCCGATCCTCCGCTCAGCCGCTCGCTGGGGCGTGCCGCCGGCGCTGATGGCGGGTCAGCTCATGGCTGAGTCGGGCTTCGACCCGACTGCCGGCTCGCCGGCCGGCGCGCAGGGCATCGCCCAGTTCATGCCGAGCACCGCCGCCGCCTATGGCCTCACCGATCCCTATGACCCCATCGCCGCGATCGACGCCGAGGCCCACCTGATGCACGACCTCCTGACCCAGTTCGGCTCCCCCGAACTCGCCCTCGCCGCCTACAACGCCGGCCCCGCCCCCGTCGAAGCCTGTCACTGCATCCCGCCCTATCCCGAGACCCAGGCCTACGTCACCCGCATCCTCGCCCTCATCGGCGGCGCAGGCGCCATCGCCATGCCCAGCTTCGAAGTGCGGCTGGTGGCGTGATTCCTGTGGGGATGAGAACGTAGACAGTTCATGACCTATGAAATGTTCTGTCCTAATGAATAAAAAAGAACCTAAGAATTACGGCAGAACGATCAGTGGCAAGCTGATCACCGATGAGCTGATCGAGAAGCTCAGTAAGGAAGCCGAGGAAGGCTGGGAGGTCGAGGAGCTCCTCAGGTGGGACTCCGAGGCGAAAGCTGCCTTGGCTCCAGATGCTCGTGGACGAAGCGGACGACTGCGGCGCCCTCGCCGACGGCGGTGGCGCAGCGCTTGATCGAGCCGGAGCGGACGTCGCCGGCGGCGTAGATGCGGGGGACGCTGGTTTCGAGGAGGCCTTCGACGCCGGCGTCGGCGCCGGTGAGGACGAAGCCGTCCTCGTCGCGGGCGACGGCGTCGCCTAGCCAGTCGGTGCAGGGCGAGGCGCCGAGGAAGAGGAAGAGGAACGAGTAGGGAAGTCGAGTGCCGTCGGTGAGGGTGACGGCTTCAAGCCGGCCGTCCTCGCCGTGCAGCTCGGCGATTTCGCTGCGGGCGCGGACGTTGACGCCGTAGCGGTCGAGCTCCTCGATCAGGTAGCTGGACATCGTCTCGGTGAGGTCGGCGCGCCGGTGCAGCAGGGTGACGAGGGCGCCGCCGCGGGCGAGCCAGACGGCCGCCTGTGCGGCGGAGTTGCCGCCGCCGACGACGCCGACCCGCTGGCCGCCGCAGATCTGTGCCTCGGGTGGCCCCGCTGCATAGAAGACGCTGAAGCCCTCGTACTGCTCGAGGTCGGCGACCGGGAGTTTTCGGTATTCGGCGCCGGTGGCGAGGACGATCGCCCGCGCCGCGATCTCGTTGCCCTCCTCGAGGCGAACCAGATGGTGTCCGTCGCCCGGCTCCAAGGCCTTGGCCCGGTAGGGCGTGGCGGTACGGGCTTTGAACTTGCGGGCCTGGGTGATCGCGCGGCTGGTCAGCTCCATGCCGGTGATGCCGGCGGGAAAGCCGAGGTAGTTCTCGATCCGCCGCGAGGTGCCGGCCTGGCCGCCGAGCACGGTGCTCTCGACGACCAGCGTGTCGAGGCCCTCCGAAGCGCCGTAGACGGCGGCGCCGAGCCCGGCCGGTCCGCCGCCGAGCACCAGCAGGTCGACCTCCTCGCGCGGGTTCAGCTCCAGCCCGATTCCCAGGGCCCGCGAGAGCTGCCCGTCGCTGGGCGCGCGTAGCTCGGCTCCGCCCGGCAGGCACACCAGTGGGAGTTCCTCCGGTTCCAGCGCTGCCAGCGCCTGCGCCGCCTTCTCGCTCTCTGCCGGATCGGACCAGGTGTAGGGGAGGCGCTGTCGTTTCGCGAAGTCGACGAGCTGGCGGGTCGCCTCCGAGTGCCGCGGGCCGAGGATCTCGATCCCGATTCCTTGCCGCTGCTGCAACAGTTCGCGCCGCGCCACGAACGCCGGCAGGAGGATGTCCGAGAGCGGCGCGTCCTCGAGCAGCAGCTTGCGCAGCTCTTCGCGCTCGACCGCGATGTAGCGCATCGGCTCCGTCGCCACCGCAGTAAGGAAGACCGTCTGCCCGGAGAGCAGGTTCATCTCGCCGAGGAAGCCGGAGGCGCCGTGGCGGACGATCTCCTGCCCGGCTCCGTCGAGCACCGCTGCCTCCCCTTCGAGGATCGCGATGAACGGGTAGGTCGCGTCGCCGATCCGGAACAGCTCCTCGCCGACCTCGGCGGTCCGTTCCTCCCCGTGCTCGGCCAGCATTTCAAGCTGGCCCTTCGAAAGGACACGACCGACGGGGCGGGTCACAGGATCAAGGCTACTGGCGTCTTGGCGCCTTCTCCATCTGGTTCCCATATCGTCGGCGCGATGCCGAAGCCGACCTTGCTCGCCCAGCTCAGCGATCTCCACCTCGGCGCGGCGTGGGAGGGAGTCGACCCGGCGCCGCGCCTGGAGCGGGCGGTCGAAGCGGTTCGCTCGCTGCCGAACGCCGTCGATGCCGTCGTCGTCTCCGGGGACCTCAGCGACAACGGCAGCGCGGAGAGCTACCGCCTCGCACGCGAGCTGCTGGGCCGCTTCGAGGCTCCCGTCTACGTTCTTCCGGGCAATCACGACGACCGCGCTTGCCTGCGCCGGGCATTCGACCTGCCGGGGGAGGGCGACGACCCGATCGACTACAGCGCCGAGGTCGGCGAGCTCCGTCTCGTCATTCTCGACTCGAACGTCCCCGGCCAGGATCCCGGCGCCTTCGAGCCAGCCCAACTCCGCTGGCTCGACGAGGAGCTGAGCCGGGACAGCGAGCGGCCGACGATCCTCGCGATGCACCACTCACCATTGCCGACCGGCATTCCGGAGTGGGACGAGATCAACCTGGACACGGCTGAGCGCGACGCTCTCGCGGAGGTCGTCGCCCGCCACCCGCAGCTGCAGGCGATTGTCGGCGGCCACCTCCATCGCACCGCTGCTTCCAGCTTGGCCGGCTGCCCCGTCCTCTCCGCTCCCAGCACCTACTTCCAGGCCTTGCCGAACTTCCAGCTCGAGGACTTCGAAGGCGAAGATTTCGGGAACGTCGGGCCGCCGGGCTTCGCCCTCCACGTGCTTCGCGACGGCGAGCTCTCGTCCCAGGTCGAAATGCTTGGCTCCACCGGGTAGCGTGGCTGCGACGGGACACGACGAAAGGAGCTCCATGCGCAACCCCTTCACCCACAAGAAGCTGACGGAGGTCAAGGACTCGGCGCCGGAGTTCGGCTTCGGCGACGACATGGAGGCGCGCTTCGCCAAGGACGACGTCGAGGCCGAGGACACCGGCTTCAGCTTCCATCGCCTGAAACCCGGCAAACGGCAGCCGTTCGGTCACGTTCACGAGGAGGCGGAGGAGGTCTACGTGATCGTCCGCGGCGGTGGCCTGCTCAAACTCGACGACGAGATCATCGAGGTGGAGAGGCTGGACGCGATCCGCGTCTCGCCGGAAGTGACGCGTGCCTTCGAGGCGGGGGACGACGGCATCGAGATCATCGCCTTCGGCCCGCGCCGCGACGGCGACGGCAAGGTGGTGCCCGGCTGGTGGGGCGACTAGCCCGCGGATAGACTGCGCGCCGATGGCAACCGAGGTACAGGGAGTCGAGGGGATGCAGGCCCTGGTCGGGCAGGAGATCGGGCCCAGCGAGTGGCGGACGATCACCCAGGCCGACATCGACGCCTTCGCCGAGCTCTCCGGCGACCACCAGTGGATTCACGTCGATCCCGAGCGGGCGAAGACCGAGAGTCCTTACGGCACCACGATCGCCCACGGCAACCTCACCCTCGCCACCGTCGACGGCTTCCGCCACGAACTCATCTCCTCCTCCGGCTTCGCCCTCGGCGTCAATTACGGCTGGAACAAGATCCGTTTCCCCGCCCCGGTCCCCGTCGACTCACGCATCCGCGCCAAGGCCGAGGTCGTCTCGGTCGAGGAGAAGGGTGGCGGCTGGTACGAGGTCGTCACCCGCTTCACCCTCGAAGTCGAGGGCGGCGAGAAGCCCTGCTTCGTCGGCGACAGCGTCACCCGGGTGCTGGCGCAGGGCGCCTAACCGCACCTTGCGACGGCTGATTCTTGTCTCCACGCTTCTCGCGCTCGCGGTAGGCCTAGCGGGGTCAGCGCTCGGCACGGGATTGTCGGCCGCCTTCGACTTGGTTCCGTGCGGACCGCCGGGCAAGACGGTAGTCACCGGCGGCCGGGCCAGGGTCTATAGGAAAGAAAACGTTCGCTCAAGGGAATGGATGGTCTTCGGGTGCGTTTCCGGCTCGAAACCGCAGCGCCTCGATCGCCCGCAGGAAATTGATCCGTCCCAGCCAACCCAGAAAAATCCATGGCTATTGGATGAACTGATTGTTCTCCACTCCCCGTGGGTTGCTTACCTCGAGCATTTTGTCCGTGTCGACAGCGGTATCGACGAAGTGGCAGCCCTGAACTTGCGGAATGGGAAGTTTCGTCACTGCGAAATAGGTCCCTGGGCGAGCAACGGGCCCTCCTTCAACATGGCTGGCATCGTCGTCACGAGGCAAGGCA
>JBQCEW010000167.1:0-3325 GCA_051959815.1 Solirubrobacterales bacterium | reverse complement strand
CTATGTCGGCGTGATCGACGGCCACGACGTCCGCGCGCTGCGGCGGGCGCTGCGCGACGCGCTCATCGCCGACCGCCCCGTCGTCGTCCATGTCTCGACGGTCAAGGGCCGCGGGTTCGCCCCCGCCGAGGAGGGCGGCCTCGAGGGCATGGAGAAGTGGCACGCGGCCAAGCCCAAGTCGATCGCCAACGGCGCGCCGGCCGCGGCGAAGAAGGCCGAGCCGAAGACGGCGGCCAAGCCGGCCCCGCCGCAGTACACCAAGGTCTTCGCCGAGGCGATGGTCGCCGAGGCCAGGGCCGACGAGCGCGTGATCGGGATCACCGCGGCGATGGCGGGGGGGACCGGCCTGCAGCAGCTCTGCGACGAGCTGCCCGGGCAGTACTACGACGTCGGCATCGCCGAGCAGAACGCGGTGCTGCTCGCCTGTGGCCTCGCCCTGCAGGGGGCGAAGCCGGTCTGCGCGATCTACTCGACCTTCCTGCAGCGCGCCTTCGACCAGATCGTCCACGACGTCTGCCTGCAGAACCTCGACGTCACCTTCGCGATGGACCGCGCCGGCTTGGTCGGCGACGACGGGCCGACCCACCACGGCGCCTTCGACGTCTCCTACTTCCGCCCGATCCCGAACGTGGTCGTGATGGCCCCGCGCGACGAGGCGATGCTGGTCCACATGCTCCACACCGCGATCGCCCACGACGGCCCGGCGGCGCTGCGCTACCCGCGCGGTGCGGCCGAGGGCGTGCCGCTGCCGGCAGGGCCGGAGCTGCTGCCGATCGGCAGGGGCGAGATCCTGGCCGAGGGCGAGCGGGTGGCGCTGCTCGGCTACGGCTACGGTGTCACCGTCGCCCGCGAGGCGGCGGAGATCCTCGGCAAGCACGGACTGAGGGCGACCGTCGCCGACGGCCGCTTCGCGAAGCCGATCGACGGCGAGCTGGTCGAGGAGCTGGCGCGCGAGCACGAGCTGCTGGTGACGATCGAGGAGAACGTGCTGCCCGGCGGTTTCGGCTCGGCGGTGCTGGAGCACCTCGAGGACGCCTTCGCCGAGGCGCCGGGCGAGCGGGCGCGGGTGCTGCGGGTTGGGCTGCCCGACTCCTATGTCACCCACGGCAAGCCGGCGCTGCTGCGGGCCGAGGTCGGCCTTACCGGGGAGCAGGTGGCGGACAAGGTGCTCGCGGCTACCTCAAATGCCCAGCCGGCCCTCACCTAATCGATTTTGAGGATTGATTCAATTGGCGCAATCGACTAGCCTGCGCCAGTCGCTCCGGTGAAGAAGCAAGCGCTTCTGGGGGAAATCGCCAAGGGGAGGAGAGACGCGCTCTATATGTGTGGATCCGTTTGGGGAGCCGGATCTCTCGCGCCCGCCGCTTAGGCCGGGGCGCGAGGCGCGCCTTGCCGATTGCTCGAACTCAGCTCGGCCTTCGGCGTGGGGCACAAAAAAGACGCCCGCCGAAGCGGGCGTCTTTCACGATGCTTTGCCTGTCAGTTGCTACCGACGGGCGCGAACAGCGTTGGCATCTGCGATCCAGGTGGTGCCAGAGAGGATCGCGGTGTTGTGGCCGGCGGCCGAGGGCACGCCGAGAATCGAGTTGACGAACGGGTCGACGAGGAACGAGAAGAGCCCCCCGCATCCGTTCGCACCCGGAGACGCGAACGCGTTGTCGACGAGGCTGTTGTTTTTGGCAGCGATGATGGCGCCTTCTTCTTCGCCGACGAGTTCTCCCGGGCTACCCGAGATGGGCGTGTTGGGAGGCGGCGGCGAGGTGGTGCCGGTGGTCAGGTTGAGTTTGATCGGGTTCGAGTTGGAACCGATGTAGCAGTTGCTCCCGAGGAACGGGTTGTCCAACTTGACCTTCACGGGCAACGCCAGCGCGGTGCCAGTCCCGAGCGCCGTGTTGAGGACGCTCAGTTTGATCGCTGAGGCCGGTCCCGCCAGTTCAACCGTGGCGTTGACGCCGGTGAAGCCGTTGTTGATGGTTTCGTTGAAGAGGTTCTGCAGGAACAGCGGCCACGAGGTCGGAGCCGTGACCCCCAGCAGACCACCCGGTACCGGCTGCGGAGTTTTCGAGAGAGTCTGACCGTCCGTCGGCGCGACGAAGGTCAGTTCCCCGAAGATGTCTTCCGTGTTGGAATCGACGCCGCCCTTGAGCACGGTCGGGTTTTTGAGCGGCACGGTTTTGGCGCCGATCGTGAAGCTGCCCGAGGTGCTTTCCGCGTAGACGCATCCGTCCACGCCGGCATTGCTGGTCGGGCAGGTGACGAATTTGGCGAACGGCCCGGTAAGGGCGGCGGACGCCGACGAAGCCGGGATCAGCAGCGCCGCAAGCACCGCTCCGGCCAGAAGTAGCCTTCTCATAATGTCCTTTCGACTGGTTTCCCTGCGCTGAGAGGGTTCCCGCCCCCCAGCACTCGGAACAGTTGTTCCGTTCAAGACGGTTCTCTATCACAACGAATCGTCTTGTGCAAATCGGTGCGTGCGTGATTTGGACGCACGTCTACGAGGCGAAGACGGCGATACTTCAGCGGTGATCGTCGATTGCGCGGCCTACGAGGACGGCAGACGCCGCGCTGGAAATTTGCCGGTAGAGCAGGCGGGAGAGACCGCGCGGAAAGGTGACGGCTTCGTCTGGCTGGGAGTGGTCGAGCCCTCGGCCGCCGAGTTCCGAGCGATCGCCGAGGAGTTCGGCTTGCACGAGCTGGCAGTCGAGGATGCGGTTCGGGCCCACCAGCGCCCGAAGCTGGAGGAGTACGGGGAGACCCTGCACTTCGTCGTCAAGCCGGCCCGCTACGTCGACCCCAGGGAGGTGATCGAAGTGGGGGAGCTGTCGATCTTCGTTGCCCCCGGCTTCGTCATCACCGTGCGCCACGGCAGCAGCGACCTCGCGCCGGTGCGGGAGCGGCTCGAGTCCCGCCCCGACCTGCTTGCAAAAGGCCCCGGCGCGGTGCTCTACGCGATCCTCGACCACGTCGTCGACCGCTACATCGAGGCCGCCCACGGCTTCGACGAGGACGTGCGGGAAGTCGAGCTACAGGTCTTCGGCGAAGGCCAGAACCCGACCGAGCGCATCTACAAGCTCGAGCGCGAGGTGCTCGAGTTCCAGGCCGCGGCGACTCCCCTCGGCGAAGCGCTGGAAGAGCTCTGCAGCGGTCGCTTCGAGGTGGTGCCGCAGTCGCTGCACGAGTACTTCCGCGACGTCGAAGACCACCTGCGCCGCGTCACCGCCCGCATCGAGAACTTCCGCCAGCTGCTCGACAGCGCCCTGGAAGCGAACCTGACCCAGGTCTCGATGCGCCAGAACGAAGACATGCGGAAGATCTCCGCCTGGGT
>JBQCEW010000166.1:0-7559 GCA_051959815.1 Solirubrobacterales bacterium | reverse complement strand
AGCGGGCGAGCTCGATGGTCTCGTCGGTGGAGTGATCGTCGACGAGGACGACCTCGTCGACGAAGTCGCGCGGGATCGCCTCCACGGTTTGCTTCAGCGTCCGCGCCGCGTTCATCGCTGGCAGGACGACGATCACCTTGGCGCCGTGCCGATCCTCCCCTCCCGTCCCGATCACGACTGCCTCGCCTCCAGGTAGACCGTTCCGCCCCTACCCAGGGAGATCTCGATCGCAGTCGCGAGAAGTGCCACCGGCAGCAGAACCACGGCAGCGACGACGATAGTCGCGCGGCGCGCCGAGGAGATCGGAGCAGAGCGAGCTTCGGGCCGTCGTAGGGCGTCATAGAGGCTTGGTGCGCCGGGCAGCAACCCCACCAACCCGTGCAGCCAGCCGAAAACCACCTGGCCACCGCGGAGGTAGCTGACCCGCTCGACGACGAAGCCCAGGTCACCGAGGCGTCGCTGCAGTGCCCGGCTGGTCAGGTGAACGAGGTGGCGCGGCAGATCCAACGCCAGCCAGCGGTCGCCGAAGAGCCGGGCCTGGAGGCTTTCGGAGTTCGGGACCACGACCACGAGGATCCCTCCCGGGACCAGCAGGCGCGCCGCCTCGGCCAGCGCCGCGGCAGGCTCGGGCAGATGCTCCAGCGAGTGCCAGAAGACGACCGCAGCCCACGAGTTGGCCTCCTCGTCTGCAAGTTCTCCGTCGCGCACGTGCGGGCCGCGGGCGAAGCGGTCCAGGCCGACCGCCTCCCTCCCCCGTCCTCGCAGGCCCTCGACCAGGGCGCCGTCACCGGCGCCGACGTCGAGAACAGGACCGGGCGGCGCAAGCCGATCTAGACTGGCCGCGAATCTGCCGCGCGTCCAGCGCAGGAGCCTGTCCCCGAACCCCCAGAAGCGCCCGCTCGCGGGTCGGTACCAATCGCCGTAAGCCTGTTCCAGTTCGGAGGGCGAGGGCCACGGAGACGTGGTCGCAACTCCGCACTCATTGCAGCGGATGCGACCCTTCAGTTTTTCTCCCCGCGACAGGGAGGCGCCGCACCAGACGCAGGCGGTCAAGCCTCGCGCTCGACCCGCTCGGCCTCGTCGGCGAGGCGCTCTACGAGGCGGGCGAAGGCCTCGACGCCCTCGTTGACCTTGCCGTAGCCGCCGGCGGTGTAGCGGGCGTAGACGCCCTCGAGGATGATCGCCAGCTTCCAGTAGCCGAGGGCGATATAGAAGCCGAGGTCGGAGAGGTCGCGGCCGCTGCGCTCGGCATAGCGGGAGATGAGCTCCTCGCGGCTGGGGAAGCCGGGGGCGAGGTTGGCGGGCATGCCGAGGGCGAGGGTGTCCTCGCCGCGTTCGGGCCAGTAGACCGCCAGCAGGCCGACGTCGGCGAGCGGGTCGCCGAGGGTGCAGAGCTCCCAGTCGACGACGGCTGCGACCTCGCCGGTGTCGGTGAGGATCATGTTGTCGAGGCGGTAGTCGCCGTGGACGATCGTCGCCCGCCCCTGCTCGGGGATGCGCGCCGAAAGCGCCTCGTGGACGCGGTCGATCGGCTCCAGCTCGCGGGTCTTCGACTTCTCCCACTGCCCCTGCCAGCGGTGAAGCTGGCGGGCGACGTAGTCCTCCTTCTTGCCGAGGTCGCCGAGGCCGACCGCGTCGGGATCGACGGCGTGGATCTGGACCAGCGTGTCGGCGACGCGCTCGCCGATCGCTCGCCGATCGCCCTCGTCGGGAAAGATCTCAGCCTCGGCCAGACCGCGCAGGATCGGCCCCTCGACGAACTCCATCAGGTAGAAGGGGGCGTCGTTGACGCTCTCGTCCTCGCAGAGGCCGACCACCGGCGCCACCGGCACCTCGGTTCCGCCGAGGGCGGAGACGACCTTGTGCTCGCGCGCCATGTCGTGAGCGGAGCCGAGCCGCTTGCCCAGCGGCGGGCGCCGCAGCGCCCACTTCGTTCCCGCCGCGTCGGTGACCCGGTACGCCAGGTTCGAGTGGCCACCGGCGATCCGCTCGAAGCTGAGCGGAAAATCGACGCCGGGAACATTCTCCCCGAACCACGCTTCCAGCGGTTTTTGTGCAATTCCGTCCGGAGCGGCGGCGGTTCCGTTTGCCTCGGTAGCCTCGTCAGACATAGGGCCGCAAGCATATTCACGATCCCGCCGACGCCTGAGCCCGTCGCTAGCCAACCGGCTGCGCATCGGGTTCGCGATCGGCTTCGCCGTGCTCACCGCGATGGCGGTGATCGGCGTCGGCCGCTTCATCCAGCAGCGCCAGGACTTCGAGGACTCGATCGCCCGCTCCTACCAGGTGGAGATGGCCGCCCGCGAACGGATCGTCCGCGGCACCGGCGGCCAGGCGGCGCGGGTCGTCGTGCATCAGCAGGCTCTCCACCGGGCCGAACTGCGCGACCAGATCTCCGGCGACACCCGCGACACCGCGCTGCTCGTCGCCGCCGGGCTGATCGCCGGCCTGACCGGGGCGCTGCTCCTCTTCAGCGGCCTGATCTCCTCGATGCGGCGCCCTCTGGAGGAGCTGGTCGCGGCGGCCGGGCGCCTCGCCGCCGGCGATCGCAGCGCCCGGGTCGAGGTCGGCGGCCTCTCGGAGACCGCCGCGCTCGGCGCCGCCTTCAACGAGATGGCCGAGGAGCTGGAGATCGAGGAGGGGCGGCGCGATGAACTCGACCGCCTCAAAGACGAGTTCGTCCTCACCGCCTCGCACGAGCTGCGCAGCCCCCTCACCTCGGTCCAGGGCTTCGCCGAGCTGTTGATGCTCGACAAGGACTCGCTGACTCCGCGCCAGCGGGAGACGGTGGAAATCATCCTCGACAACTGCCGCCACCTCGTGCGGCTGCTGAACGACCTGCTCGACCTCGCCCGCAGCGACGCCGGCCGTCTGGCAATCCGTCCACAGCCGACCGAGGTCGCGCCGCTGATCGAAGACGTCGTGCGTACGATGCGCGCCCAGACGGAGGCAGCCGGTCAAACCCTCGCCGAAGAGGTCCAGCCCGGCCTGCCGTCGATCAACGCCGAGCCCGACCGGATTCGCCAAATTCTCGTCAACTTGCTTACGAATGCGCATGACTACTCGCCCGAAGGTGCGTCCATCGGGATCACGGCCCGCGCCGTCGGAACCGAGGTGGAAATCGCCGTGACCGACAACGGACCAGGAATTCCCGCCGACCAGCTCGAGCGGATCTTCGAGCGCTTCACCCGCGGCGACGCCGGCCTGACCCAGCGCGTCGGCGGCACCGGCCTCGGCCTCGCAATCTCGAAATCGCTGGTCGAGTTGCACGGCGGCAGCATCGCCGCGGATTCGGTCCCTGGGCAGGGATCGACCTTCCGGGTGCGGCTGCCGATCGCGGCCGGAGCCCCGGTGGACGGCGGTCAGGGACGAGCGACCGCGGAGGCGAGCTGATGGCGCGGGTCCTGATCGCCGACGACTCGGAGACGATCCTGCTGCTGATGCGGACGCGACTGGAGATGGCCGGCCACACGGTCGCCACCGCGGCCGACGGCCAGGAGGTGCTCGATCTGGTCGCCGGCGGCGGCATGCCCGACTTGCTCCTGCTCGACGCGATGATGCCGCGCAAGTCCGGCATCGACGCCCTGCGCGAGCTCCGCGCCGCGGGCCACGAGGTGCCGGCGCTGATCGTCAGCGCCCACCAGAACCCCGGCGACGCCGATGCGCCCACCGACCTTGCGATCGACGGCTACATCACCAAGCCGATCGACTTCGACCGGCTGCTGGAGACGATCGCCGAACTGACTAGCGGAGGCGCACCCGGAACCTGAACAGGGCCGGGGTGCTGTCGCGGTTACCCGCGGCGTCGATCGCGAAGACGCGGAAGGCATGGCGGCCGGCTTTGACGCTGTAGGCGCGAGGGGACGAGCAACCTCGGTAGGGCTTGCCGTCGAGCTTGCAGCGGAAGCTGGAGCCGGCCTCGTTCGAGGCGAAGCGGAAGGCGACGCGGCGCCACTTCTTATGGCTGAAGACGACGGCGGGCGGATGCGCCGCGAGCCGGGTCTGCGGAGGCTTCCGGTCGGTCCGAGGTTTTTTCACCGGAGGCGCCGGTGCGGGCGTGGGTTGCGGCAGCGGCGGTGGGGGGAGTTGGGTGATCGTGCGGAAGTTGTTCGGAGCGGCTTCGGCGACCGACTCGCATTCGACCGGTTCCGGGTCCCCGTATTCCGGATAGTCGACCAGGGCCGAGTCGTTGTCGGGACCGCAGTTGATCACCAGGTCCGAGTCGCCCGAGTTGGCGAGGATCGAGTCTTCGCCGGCGCCGGCGAAGTAGACGTCGCGCCCGGAATGGCCAAGAAGCTGGTTCGGCCCCGCGTCGCCGTAGAGGACGTCGTCGAAGGAGGAGCCCTCGAGGTCCTCGACTTCCGTCACCGAATCGAGCGGTTCGGCTCCGCATTCGGGCGCTTCGCCGGGCCCCGGGCGGCCGGCGGCGCCGGTTGCGAGATTCGCCTCGATGCCTTCACCGAATCGCGCCCACGAGGCGTTGTCCCGGCCGGGGCCGCCGACGATCCGCTCGCCGTCGCAGACCGAGTTGGAGAGGAAGAGGTCGTTGCCTTCGCCGCCGAGCAGTTCGTCGGCGCCACCGTTGTGGGTGAGGGCGTCGTCGCCGCCGAGGGCATTGAGGACGTCGCTGCCGCTCCCCGGCCCGTCGACGAGGATGTCTTCGCTTTCCGCGCCACCCGTGATGGAGTCGTTCCCTTCCCCTCCGGTCGCGACCACGCTTACGGTGGCGGGAAAGTTGCTCGCTGCGATCGTGTCGTTGCCGCCCATCCCAGCCAGGAGCAGCGAGTCGAGCGGTGCCGGCAGCGTGCAGGTGGCATCGGTTTCGCTGACGGCACAGCCGCCGGCGTCGGACGAGCTCTGGTCGAAGACTCCCGCGGAGAGGTGGAAGCTGACACTGGTCGGGGAGTAGGTGGCGGTGACGTTGTCGTTACCGCTGCTGCCGACCAGGTAGAGCTGCGAGTACGGCGTCGCCCCCGGCGGGGTCATGAAGCCGACGCTGACTTTGCCCGGGTCGCGGGTGGCGATCCCCGCCTCGCAGCCCGAGGTGGTCCCCCCAGGGGCTTCGCAGACATCGCCGTCGGCGCCCCCAACGAGCGTGTCCGCCCCGCCACCGCCGACGATCGCATCGGCGCCGCCGCCGCCATAGATCGTCTCCCCGGCACCAGTACCGGTGATGTAGTCGGAGAAGGGGGTGCCGATGATCGTCTCGAAGGCGCCGACTTCGACTTCGTCGACGCCGCCTCCGTTCGGCGCAACGCCGTTGTTGGCGTTTTCACCGCTGCTCCCGAGTTCAAGCTGCAACCCGCGTTCACCGCCCGCAGGGGGAAATTCGGCGAATGGCACAGTGCCGCCGAAGCCCGGGGTGATGCCGGTCGAGTAGCTGAGCGTGTCGGTGCCGCCGCCGGTGTCGAAGATGCGGTCGATCGTCGAGTCGCCACGGACGTAGTCGTCGCCTTCCTGGCCGTCGATCGAATCGGCGCCGAAGCCGCCGACGAGCCGGTCGTTGCCCGGTCCCCCTTCAAGTAGGTCGTCACCGATGCCGCCGAAGAGCTGGTCATTGCCGGGACCGCCGCGGAGGATGTCGTTGCCGCGCTCGCCGAAGACGATGTCGTCGCCTTCTCCCCCTTCGAAGGTCTGGCTGCCGACGCCCAGGTGACAGCCTTCGGGACAGGAGGTGGAAGCCGTGATCGGCGCCGGAACGATCACGTCGTTCCCCCCACCCCCCTTGACGTCTTCGACGCTCGCGGGAGCGACGATCACGTCCGAGCAGGGCGTGCCGTAAATGGCATCGCCACTACGGGTGGGCCCTTCTGCGCAGCTCGGCGTAGTGTCGGCCGCAGCGGCGCCATCAGGCAGAGCCAGTACCGCGGGCAGGCAGGCAAGAGCCATGGCCAGGAGGAGACGCATCTCCTCCTTGATACCCCCGGTCCCCTAATCGATGCGGTCTGGAGGAGAGGTTCTAGCGATGCTCGTGAAAGCGAACCGTTCGAGGCGTCAGACCCAGCCTCGCCCGAGACCGCTTTTGCCGGTTGAGCGGTGGCCGCCAAGCGAGGATCTCCGGCACCGAGGACCGCGAAGCGATCCAGGCCGCAGCATCGACGTCGATGAGGCGCGCGAGCTCGAGTAGTTCGGCATGCCTTTTCTCGATCGAGGCATTGATGATCGGCTCGTGGTGAGCGAGACGGTTGCGGAAAGGGTTCAAGCGGGACATCAGGTCGGCCGCCTCTTTCCGGCTCCCCGTGCCGTTGGGGAAAGCACGGTGGAGCCGGTCGATCCATAGCTGGTGGTAGTGACGGTTGAGAAGGGCCCGCCAGAAACCGAAAGAAAGGTCCGCCACCACCCGCGCCCGTGTCGGCTCTTTCCTCCTCCGCTCGATCGCGACGATCGTCTCCGCGACCTTCTCCAGGGACTTTGGCGTCAAGAGCTGCTCGTCGCACAGCCAGGATTCGCGCGCCAGCTGATCGTGCTGCACCGGCGAGAACTGAGCATCAATCGCATTCCTCGAAGAACACGGCCGATATGCAGATATTCCAGTCGTAAAGAGCCGTAGCTTGGACCACATCCCCCTCCGCAGCTTCCAGGAAAGCGCGAAAACGGGGAGGCGTTATCCAGCGATCGATCTCTTCCCGAGAGATCGAGCCCAACTTGCGCCTGACGACGTTTGCCCCTTGCCCCACGTGGTACCTTGATTGCCGAATGCCCTGGGTTCGCCCCTCCCGCCCCGTGCGGTGACGCCCCCAGGGCTCCGTTCGTTCTGGGACCTTAATCGCTAGCTCTTGGCGATCTCGAGGCGGATCTCTTTGCCCTCGAGCTTGGTGCCGTCGAGGTACTCGACGGTGCGCTCGGCGAGGTCGGGGTCGACCTCGACGAAGGAGAAGCGGTGGAGGACGCGGACGTCGTGGACGGCCTCGTCGGGGAGGACGGCGCCCTCGCGCAGGGCCCAGCGCAGCGACTCCTCGTCGATGCCGCTGCGCTCGCCGCGGTTGACGAACAGCTTCACGGTCTTCTCCTTCGACTTCTCGTCACCGCCGCCGTTGGCCGCCGGCTCAGGGGCCCGCCGGCGCTCGCGCCGAGGGGCGCGCTCGCGCTCGCGGCGCCGCGGCCGTGGCGCGTGCTCGAGCCGCTCCTCGGGGGTCTCCCACTCGCCGATCGTCGGGTTGACGTCGCGCTCGATGCGGCCGATCTCGTCGCGCTGGTCGGGGGTGACGAAGGTGATCGCGCGCCCGGTGCGCCCGACCCGGCCGGTGCGGCCGATCCGGTGTACGTAGGTCTCCGAGGAGTTCGGCACGTCGTAGTTGATGACGTGGGTGACGTGCTCGACGTCGAGCCCGCGGGCGGCGATGTCGGTCGCCACCAGCAGCCGCACGCGGTGGTCCTTGAAGGAGATCATCACCCCGTCGCGGACGCCCTGGCTGAGGTCGCCGTGGAGCGCCTTCACGTCGAGGCCTTTGTCCTTCAGCGTCTTCTCCAGCTTCGAGGCGCCGATTTTGGTCCGGGTGAAGATGATCGCCTGCTCGGGTTCTTCGGTCTTCAGCAGCTCGACCAGGCGCGAGGCCTTC
>JBQCEW010000165.1:0-3547 GCA_051959815.1 Solirubrobacterales bacterium | reverse complement strand
TGATCAGCGAATGCAGCTTCTCCGCCTCGGCCTCGACGTCGGCGATCGCCCGCTGGATCAGCGCCTGCGCCGCAGCCGGCTCGGCGCCTTCCATCGCCGCCAGCGACATCCGCAGGGCCGCGAGGCCCTGCATCGTCTCGTCGTGCAGTTCGCGTGCCCATCGCGCCCGCTCGGCTTCGCCGGCCGCGAGGCGGTCGCGACGCCGGGCCGCGTCGAACAGGCGAGCGGTCGCCACCGCGGTGGCGGCGCTGGCGGCGAACGCCTCGAGCAGCTCCTCGTCCTCACTCGAGAACTCGGGTCCTTCTTCCTGGCGGTCGATGGCGATGAGGGCGCCGTAGGCGCGACCCCGCAGGGTCAGGGGGATGACCAGGCCGGCCTCCGCCGCGAGCCCGAGGCGCCCGAGGCCGAACTCGGCGTAGCGGACGCGGTTGACCGAGGTCTCCAGCCGTTCGGGTCGCAGGGAGCGCAGGGCGGCGCCGGCGACAGAGCTCTCCGCGTCCACGTGCGCGCCGATCAGCCCCTCCGGGATCTCGCCCGCCGCCGCGGCGACAACCAGATCGTCGCCCTCCAACAGCTCGATCGCCAGCACGCGCGCCGATACCAGCGCCCTCCCCCGCTTCGCAACGAGGTCGAGGATCACCTCGAGGTCGGTCTGCGCGGCCAGCGTCCGCGCGATCGTCACGGTTGCGTCGAGCGCGGCGACCTTCCGCTCCAAATTGCGACGACTCGACTCCGAGCTCGCATAACGGCGCGCGTGGTCGATCGCGAGCCCGGCGAACTCGGCCAGCAGGACGACGGCTTCCTCGTCGCCCTCGGTGAACTCCTCGGCACCTTCCTTCTCGGTCAGGTAGAGGTTGCCGTAGGGATGACCGCCGATGAAGATCGGCACCCCCAAGAAGGAACGCATCGGCGGGTGCCCGCCGGGGAAGCCGTAGGCATGGGGGTGGGCGCTGACGTCAGCGACACGCAACGGCTCGGGGTTGCGGATCAGCTCGCCGAGGACCCCATGGCCGATCGGCAGCGGTCCCACCCGCCGCTTTTCCTCCTCGTCCATCCCCGCCGTGAGGAACCTGGCGAGTCGGTAGCCCTCCTCGTCGAGTACCCCGAGCGCCGCATAGCGGGCTTTGGTCAGCGCCTGCGCCGAGCTCAGCATCCGTCCCAAGACCTCGTCCACGTCGAGCTTCGAGAGCACGTCGCGCGCGACTTGCAAGAGGGCCTTGGTCGCCGGATCGACCACGGATCAGAACTCCAGCGGACGCAGCGGCTTCGCTCCGAGCGCGCTGGCTGCTCGCGAAGCGGGGCCGGGAAGGCTGCGAACCATGAGCTGCAAATCGTGCTCGCAGGCAGGGCAGGACCACGCCGATGCCGCGGTGGCGTCGTCGACGAGGAACCGCCGCAGGCAGTTTGGACAACGAAGCAAGTCCGTTCTTCGGCTGGCGCTGGACACGGACAATCTCTCCCAGGTAGACGGGACAAGCCGCTGGGGGGCCGGGCGGCCCGGCGGGTACTTATCGCCTCAAACCAGTGCCGGCGCAAACCCTTTGGAAACGCCGGAACCGGCGCCCAAAGATACTCGAAGATTCCTTTTGAGGCAACAGAGAATCCTCGATCGGCCCTTTGGCTTAGCGCTCGACGTTCAGCGCCACCGCTTCGCGGATCAGCGCCTTCAGCGCCTTCTCATCGATCTCCTCGCCCTCGTGGATATCGATGGCACGCCTGGTGTTGCCCTCGAGGCTGGAGTTGAAGAGGCCCGAAGGGTCCTCCAGGGAGGCGCCCTTGGCGAAGGTCATCTTCACGACCTTCTTGTAGGTCTCACCGGTGCAGACGATTCCGGCGTGCTCCCAGACCGGGGTGCCTTTCCATTTCCACTCCTCGACCACTTCGGGGTCGGCCTCTTTGATCAGGCTGCGGACCCGGGCGAGCGTCTTGCCCCGCCAGTCGCCCAGCTCCTCGATCCTGGCGTCGATCAGTTGAGAGGGAGAATCGTTCATGGTCATGCGGGCGGCTGGTCGATGCGCACCAGGTTGCCGGACGGGTCGCGTAGGGCGAAGTCCCGCGTTCCCCACGGCCGCTCGGCCGGATCTTCGACAATCTCGGCCTCCGCGGTCCGCGCCTTCTCGAAGATCCCGTCGAGGTCGTCGGTGTGGAAGTGGACGCCGTTGAGGGCGCCCTTGGCAACGAGGGCGGCGACCGCGTCGTTGTCGGCGGGGCTGCCGTTCAGGTAGTTCGTGAGCACGATCGCGACGCCGGGTTGCGAGGCGGCGCCGACGGTAATCCAGCGGAAGTCGCCTTTGCTGACGTCGTTGCGCAGCTCGAGCCCGAGCGTGTCGCGGTAGAAGCCGAGCGCGAGCTCGGGGTCATGGACGATTACGAAGCATTGGGAAAGAGTCAGGTTCATGCCAGCCAGCCTAGGCGGCCACCGCCCTGCCCGTTTCTCCGATCCTGCTCGGCTTGCGGCTCGGGCGGGTGACGTCTTTGGCGACGCATCCCGGCACGCCCGCGAGCGCGCCGTGGTCGCGCGCCCGGTACGCCGTCGGCGTCTCCCCCACCAGCTCGGTGAAGCGGGTGCTGAACGACCCGAGCGAGGTGCACCCGACCTCCATGCAGACCTCGGTGACCGACATGTCGCCACGCCGCAGCAGCGCCTTCGCCCGCTCGATTCGCCGCGTCATCAGGTACGCGTAAGGCGTCTCCCCGTAAGCCGCGCGGAACCGCCGCGAGAAGTGCGCGGTCGACATCAGCGCAGCCCGGGCGAGCTCGGCGACCTCGAGCGGCCGCGCGTACTCGCGGTCCATCAGATCGCGGGCGCGGCGCAGATGGGCGAGGTTCTCGAGCTCCTCTGACGTCACCCTGCGAGGGTACCGGCGACGGCGCTGCCCCAGACCAAGGGCTTGACGATCGCCGGCATCCCTCGCCAGCGGCCGTGCTCGGCCGACTCGACCCGGAGCTGCGATTCGATCGTCGCCAGCGTCGGCCGGTCGCAGCGGCAGCCGTCGGCGAAGGCGGCCCAGGGGCGCGCCGTGCGCCGCTGCAGCACATGTCGCCAACCCGGCTCCGCCTCCACGTGCTCGCAGAAGAGCAGGCGACCTCCCGGCTTCAGGACCCGGGTCACCTCCGAGATCGAGCCAGCCGGGTCGGAGACGGTGCAGAGGACGAGGGTCGAGACGACGGTGTCGAAGGTGCCGTCGGCAAAGGGGAGGTTCTCGGCGGGGGCGCGCACCAGCTTGGTCGGAACCCCGTCGGGGGCTCGTGAGAGGTCGATGCGATCGGCCATCGGCTCGCCCGGCTCGACCAGGACTAGCTCCTCCAGCCCGGCCGGGTAGTGGCGGAGGTTGAGGCCGGTCCCGGCGCCGATCTCGAGCACGGCGCCGCGGGCCTCGGAGAGGAGCTCGCGCCGGCGCGCCGCCATGCCCAACCTCTCGCCGAGCCAGAGGAAGGGCTCATAGAGCGCGGCGGTGAAGCGGCTTTCGGCAACCTCGACGGACGGGTTCGAAACGGCGGTTTGGTTCATGCCTTCGATTCAAGCGCCGCGCCGCCCCTGCCGCTT